>CAIYVS010000804.1 GCA_903929655.1 uncultured Bacteroidota bacterium
AACATCTCATCCTGTTTACCTTCTAATAACAATAGGTCATTATCAGTAAGCATAGCAAACTTTTGTTTCAGTTTCCCTTTGGTCTCGTTCCAATCTCCTTTCAATCCGGTTAAATTTTTCATTTCTATTTTTTGATTAATTGTGAATAATATTCTCCACTCAAAGGTCGCCGGATTAAAACTCATAAGCATTACACAACTTTATTAATAAATTACATCTTTCACACTTTTTGCAGCTGCATAGTACCGGCCCTGCTTATTTACCCAAGAGAATGTACCCTATAAGACCAATAGCCCATCCTATAGATAGAATTGCTGCTACAACATAAAGTTTCTGTCCCATTGCGTTTTTATTTAAGCTTATTACGGATTTTTTGTTTCGGGTCGAAAATTTTATTCGGGAATTACCAAAAATGTTTATGCACCTGTTTCCTTTCTAATATCTTCTCAATATTTTGCAGAACTATGATCAGTATTGGAATATTCATCCCTGATTATACCCGGATTCATGTTAGTTCCTGAAACATTATTTTGCGCCTTCAAAATCTTTAAGGAATGAGCATTGTAATATGTAAAAATGGCCCCTATAATGAATGGGGTAATAGTAAAGACAAAAATTATTTTTTTCATTTGGTTATTAGAATTTATTATGCTGAATGGCAAATAGAACGGCTCCTTAATACCCTGCAATAAGCGCTTTGATCTCATCCTTTATTGTATCAGAGTAGGTCTTAAGTTCCGGTCTCTGTTTTGCCTCAGAAAAAAACAAACGCTTGTTGGCAAACACAGCTTTTTCTGGTCTCTTTTTTGGTACTAAAGCGTTCTTTTCTTTTAAGAAACTTATTAAACCTTTCATTTTCCTTAGACTTGACTATGGAACAATTTCCACCATACAAAAGTGGATCAATAAAAGTTGACTAGTGTTATATAGTTCTATTTATAGTTTGCACATTTCACACTTCATCATCGGATGTATTTCGGCCAAAAATAAAAGAGGCGCCCTTATCAGGCACCCCTTAATCAAAAATCAACCACATGAAAATTATTTCTTTCCCGTCTTTCGACTGATATATGTTTTTCAGCTCACATCCTCATACCCGCTTTTTATGATGGTTGATAGCATTTTAAAGCGTTCATTTGCCTTTATTGTATTATGAGAATGAGCCGGTATAATAATGGAATAACCAGTTTCAAGCAGGTTCGATTTGTTATCAATTACAATCTCGGCTTTCCCTTCTATTACCTGGATAAAGGTATCGAAGGGGGAAGTTCTCCCGATCAATGATTCGCCTGAATCAAATGAAACAGCACTCACATTACCGGTTGTTTTTTTAATAATTGTTTTTATGACAACAGAATTCGGTACATACTCAATGATCTCAACTATGATGAAAACTTTCGATTTTTCCAATTCAGGATTTTCCATTATAAATACGATTATTTCTAAAGTAAAACTTAACTAGTTCTTATTTATTGTTTCTTTCCTGCATTTCTGATAGCATCCTGAATGGGTTCCCTGACTGTTTTGTTTGCTTCGTTTGTTTTTTCAAACTTTAGATCTGTAGCGCCCAGGCGCGCAAATTTTTCTTTTATTTGTTTTGACCAGGTATTCCAGTTCCCTGCAACCTTAAAATTTCCACTATTGCTACTTTTTGTTTTGTCCACAATATTTTTGATTTATAATTAGTAAATATTAAGAATACAAAGTTGAAGGTATTTAGACGTAAAAGCCTTACACGTTCTCTTTACATTCTTACATAATTCACGTGTTTTTAAGTTTTTTCAATACAATAAAATAAGGTAACCTGGTTAAGGTAACCTATTTTATTAGTTATTAGACTATTAAAATTTGAGTGTTACGGATTTCTGTATCATACATTGCCCACTATCACCAAATCTCATTAAATAGGTTTTAAAAACTTATCAACTATATAGCTTATGTTATATATCCTGCTTTACTTAATGAGTTTTATATGCTATTCCAATACCTAAGCGCTTTCCCATTTCGGTTTATATTCCTTTCCCCATTTCTCCGGGTCTTCGTTATGCATTTTCTCCATTTCTTTTGCTGTGTCCGGATGATTGGCCATCACATGTTTTGTCATTTTTCCTACCATCTCATCCCATGTCTCAGCCGATAATTTCGTATCACATGGCCCTCCCAACGCCTTACAAGTCATTGTTTTCATTTTATTTTCAATTTGTGATTATTTTGAAAAATGTTCTTTTACATAGGCATGTTGTTGATGCTCTGTCATCTTATCAGTTTGTTTCACTTCAATATTCATCTTTTCAAAAAGATGATCCTTCTTTAAAAGATTAAACAAT
>CAIYVS010000805.1 GCA_903929655.1 uncultured Bacteroidota bacterium
AACAACTAAACTGCCATTAAGTCTGACCGTAACTTCCTAATGCAAAATCTGGGTTTAAGATTCATGGAGACATTGACAGACCAGACTCCATTGTCTTGGGAAGTAGGAGTTATAATCAATTACTATTTAGAACCCCGGAATATTTACATTTTTTAGAAACGCTTTTCACTACCCATACCATTCTATTTGTAGGCTTTAGTGGTAATGATATAGATTTAGATTTCGTTATCGATAGGTTATCTACAATTTATTCAAGAACTCTAAATAAGCATTATATTTTGTTGCCTGAAGCAAAGTACAATCTAACTGAAAAAAGAAGACTATTACTAGATCGAAGACTAGAAATTATTGAATACCCAAAAGATGAAGAACATTCCCAAGTAAATACTTTTTTTAAAAAACTGCATGCGTTAATACTTAATATCGACCCTTCCGCCATACCGAATTTAAGAAATATTAAACTTAAGAAGGATGTACTCATTCTCTCAACGCAAAAATTCTATACGAAACATGACGAGATGGTCTCAAATGTAATCGATGAAAAATTCCCTGGCACTACATGGATGTGGTTTCATGGGTTAGGAGAAGTAGGCGTTAACGAAAAAATGTTATTTGGACGACCTGGGGGAGGTTTCAGTATTGTAATTATGTTCTTTGATAAAGAATTTATGAAGGTAAAAGAAATAGAAAGACTTTTTGAACTACTTACATTAAGAGAAGTGGAAGAAAAGGCCGTCATAATTCCTATAGCAATTGAATTTATTGATTTACCACAATTTATAAAAAGAAGAGTAATTAACGTAGAAGGTGAAATAACTAAGGAATTGCTTGATCAAATTCTTTCAAGCTACATCGATAGTGATATATGATATGGCTGATAGGCTGATCCGTACTTACCCCTTAACAAGTAATATTAGTACCCTGCCTCTTTCCGAACTCAGACCCGGCATTTACCAATGCAGCATCGTAGCAGATGGAAGGGATATTGTGACTAAAAAACTGGTGGTAATAAGGTAGTTTTGTATAAGCTTCATAATGAAAGTGCACCATGTATATTATGTGTATATTCTTTTATGTGCCGATGGTTCATATTATACCGGCATGACCAATAATATAGAAAAACGATTCGCAGAACATACTATAGGAGCTATCCCCTCCTGCTACACATACTCACGCAGGCCACTGGTACTGAAATACACCGAGTATTATAATCGTGTAGATGACGCCATAAACAGGGAAAAACAAATAAAAAGATGGAGCAGGAAAAAGAAAGAGGCTCTTATGAACGAGGATTACGAGGAATTAAAAAGATTGTCTAAGAAGTATAATACTAATGAATAACAGGTAGCCAAAGGAGCTTACTGTCATGGTGAGCCCCGCCGAACCATGACCACCCTGAAGTCTGGTATGAAGTTTAATAGTATTCCGATTGTAAAAATCGATATGCTTGTGAATTTCTATTGTAGTACATCTACATTCTCAGCTTGTCATGGTTCGGCGGAGCTCACCATGACAGCTTACTTTCGGCATAATACGTATCAAAAGCTTTAAATAGTTTTGTATAGAGCGCTAGGTACTCCCCCAGTTTATGCATATCAAAATAGCGTTTCACTACTATAAAGATATTGTTACAAAAAAGCTGGTGGTGATGAGGTAGGGGCTATGTAGCGCATGGTAGAGACGCAAGATTTTGCGTCTCTACGTTGGGGATAGTACAACAAAAAAAGCCCCGCGAAGGCAGGGCTTTCCATATCAGTCCGGGAAAATTTTAGTTCTCGTGTGTTTCCAGGTAGTGGGCAATATCTGCGGCTGTGGTTTTAAGGCCTTCTTTATTTTTGTTCCAGTTGGCAGGACAAACCTCACCGTTGGCTTCATGAAAATTAAGGGCATCTACCATTCTGAGTGTTTCATCTACACTACGACCCAATGGAAGATCGTTTACTACCTGGTGACGAACAACTCCTTGTTTATCTATTAAGAAGAGTCCGCGGTATGCTACAGGGTTCCCTTCGAAGGAAATTTCGTTGGCATTGAATGAATATTTGCCTGCCAGTACTCCAAAATTAATTGCAATCATTTTTGAGTTATCGGCTACGATAGGATATGTTACGCCTTTGATGCCGCCTTTATTGCGTTCTGTATTGAGCCATGCCCAGTGTGAATATTTTGAGTCTGTGGAGCATGCTACTACTACTGTGTCTCTTTTTTCAAATTCGCCTAATTGGTCCTGGAATGCGATCAATTCTGTGGGACAAACAAAAGTGAAATCGAGGGGGTAAAAGAAGAAAACTACGTTCTTCTTACCGATAAATTGATCAAGCGAAAAATTCTCTACAAATTCGCTACCGTTTACAACGGCGTCTTCTTTAAAAACCGGGGCTTTCTTCCCTGTAAGTACGTTCATTTTTATTTTATTTAAAAAGTTGGCAAAACTACGTGAAATAAAGTGCTGCGGCGCTTATTATAAAAGCCTATTTCGTTGATCTATACATATTTAATAAGGCTTTAACAAGCGGCTACAAAATTACAGGGAAGTGAAGGGTCATTATATGATATTCATCATCCTTCTAAAAAATTAAAGAAATATGCAATACAAATGCGGAAAAGCTATTTTAATATGAGGGCGGGACATAAGTGAGCAGCTGCTATTTATGCTGTCAAAATAAGACATTAAATAATATTATAATGAAAAAATGGCTGTTAATGTTATTATATATTTTCCTAAAGCGGGCTGTTAATCTGAAATTTTGTCCGACATTTGCAGCCCGAACGATAACGGCACAGAAGATGATAGTGTTGTTATACAAATCTCATTTTAAAACTTACAAAATATACTATTATGGCTAAGAACGTGAACATTACACCGTTGCATGACAGGGTTATTATTAAACCTAATGCTGCGGAAGAAAAAACTGCAAGTGGTATTATTATTCCTGACACTGCTAAAGAAAAACCACAACGTGGAACTGTAATTGCAGCAGGACCTGGCAAAAAAGATGAGCCAATGAGCGTAAAAAGCGGTGATACTGTATTGTATGGCAAATATGCAGGCACTGAAATAAGCGTGGAAGGTGAAGAATACCTGATTATGCGCGAAAGCGATATACTGGCAGTAGTTTAATACCCCAAACCCCTAAAGGGGCTTTATCTTAAAAATCAAAAAATATAAAACAAAATTCAAAAAATACAAATATGGCAAAACAACTTTTCTTTGATATTGAAGCGCGCAACAGGATGAAGCGCGGTGTAGACATACTGGCTGACGCAGTGAAAGTAACACTTGGTCCTAAAGGACGTAATGTGGTTATAGAAAAGAAATTCGGCGCTCCTTCCGTTACTAAAGACGGTGTAAGTGTTGCAAAAGAAATAGAACTGGAAGACGCTATTGAGAACATGGGTGCTCAAATGGTAAAAGAAGTTGCATCTAAAACATCTGATGTGGCAGGTGATGGTACCACTACTGCTACCGTTCTTGCTCAATCCATCATCAGTGAAGGTTTGAAGAATGTAGCTGCTGGCGCTAACCCAATGGACCTGAAACGCGGTATAGATAAAGCCGTTACATCTGTTGTTGAGAACCTGAAGAAACAATCTGAAAAAGTTGGTAACGATAACCAGAAAATAGAGCAGATCGCTTCTATATCTGCCAATAATGACAGTACTATCGGTAAGCTGATAGCACAAGCTATGGCTAAGGTTGGCAATGAAGGTGTTATTACTGTGGAAGAAGCAAAAGGCACTGAAACTACTGTAGAAGTAGTGGAAGGTATGCAATTCGATCGCGGTTACCTGAGCCCATACTTTGTGACCAACACAGAGAAAATGCTGGTTGACCTGCAGAATCCTTATATCCTGATATATGAAAAGAAAGTAAGTACGCTGAAAGACATTCTTCCGATACTGGAAAGTGTGGTACAAAGCGGCCGTCCTTTACTGATCATTGCTGAAGATGTAGATGGTGAAGCATTGGCTACTTTAGTAGTAAATAAATTACGCGGATCATTGAAGATAGCTGCTGTTAAGGCTCCGGGCTTTGGCGACCGCCGCAAAGAAATGTTGCAGGATATCGCCGTGTTGACCGGTGGTACTGTTATCAGCGAAGAGCAGGGTTATAAGCTGGAAAATGCTTCTATTGCTTACCTGGGACAGGCTGAAAGCATTACAATAGATAAAGACAATACTACCATCGTAGGTGGTAAAGGCCAGAAAGATGTTATAGAAGGCCGTGTGAACCAGATAAAATCACAGATGGAATCTACTACCAGCGATTATGACCGCGAAAAACTGCAGGAGCGTCTTGCAAAACTGAGCGGTGGTGTTGCTGTACTATACATCGGCGCTTCTACAGAAGTGGAAATGAAAGAAAAGAAAGACCGCGTAGATGATGCTTTGCATGCTACACGTGCTGCTGTTGAAGAAGGTATTGTGCCAGGTGGTGGTGTTGCTTATATCCGCGCTATCGAGTCTTTAGACAAGATAAAAACTGAGAACCAGGACGAAAAAACCGGTGTTGCTATCATACGCCGTTCACTTGAAGAACCACTTCGCCAGATCGTTGCGAATGCAGGTCTTGAAGGTTCTATTATCGTTCAGAAAGTTCGCGAAGGCAAAGCCGATTTCGGTTTCAATGCACGCACTGAAGTATATGAAAATATGTTCGCTGCAGGTGTTATTGATCCTACTAAGGTGAGTCGCGTAGCTTTGGAAAATGCTGCTTCTATAGCAAGCATGCTCCTGACTACTGAGTGTGTTATTGCCGACAAACCTGAGCCAAAATCATCTGCACCAGCAGGTGGTGGAATGCCAGGCGGAATGGGTGGAATGGATTATTAATACCAATTATAATAGTTTACAAAAGGTTCAAACATAGCTTGTTTGAACCTTTTGTTTTTTTGAGCGTTAGTATCATTATCATATGCAAGGACTTAATGCAGATATTATCAAAAATCTCTCCAAACGGCTTAGAAAGTCATGGAATGACTACTTCTGGCAATATGGCTTTTGCCAATCTCAAATCAGATGGACGAGAGAGGAAAAAACAAACCATGTTAACGACCTGCTCAACTATTTTGATGATACCACAGAGCTCCTTTCAAATTTTAGCACCAAGGATAGTTATCTTGAGATGCTACCAGAGGCAATTTCCGCATTACAAATGATGTATATTCAACAAGATCTAATTGACGAGCTATTACTAGTATTTAAATTGTCGGCAAAAAGCAACGAACATAAAAGTGTAGTACGAGATTTAAGAAATGAACTTGTCGGACATCCTATAAGCCGTGACAGAGAAGGATTGGTATCGTCAGTTTTTATCACAGGGCAGACTAAAGGCGTAACACTACAATACGCTAGGTACCACAGAGACAATAACTACCAATCTGAACTTGTAACCTACAATTGGCAAGATATTTTTGGCTTACACCAAAAATACCTTGAAGAAAGTTTTAATTTAATCCTCACCTGTGCCGGGAAGACACTAAGAAAATTTAGGAAAAAAATAATCGAGTTACAGCATAACATTCAATATGCGGAGTTTACAAAGCTAGTTGGGTTGGTGGGCCAGATTTACAGTGCCTACCCCAAGCAATCCCCTCTTTTTGAGGAAACTTCTATACTAAACTGCTACATGCTAAAGAATGAGCATCCAAGATATGAGCATGCTGTCGGATTGTATCTTGAGGGGCTAAAAGATAATCTCACCGAAACTTTAGGATCTATCGGCGAATTTTTAAATGAACCTAAAAGTTCAAAAGATAAAAATCAAAAAAATACAACTGTGTGTGCAGATAGCAGTGTTCAGGGCGAACATTCAACTATCAAAATCAGCAACTATGAATTTAGCAAACTACGCGAAAGAAATCATCCATCTGGAATCGACCATTCTATCAGAAAATTCACATACGATAAGCAGATATTGGCAGAACTTTTAAACATGAAAAACAACAGTCCTAATAGCTTTGAACATCTTAGTTCTTATGAGTATTTAAGAACCCTTTTTAAGGATAAAAAACTTATAGAGTGAATCAATTGAGCAATTGCGCTATCGAGCCATTCAGTAATTATCTAATAATTGTTACATCTCCCTTCCAGTTAATTTCTTCTCCGGATTCGCAAATGGCATCTACTACGTATACATAAACATCAGGGCGCGGCTTACCACCTTTATAAGTGCCATCCCATGCATTGCTTTCATCATTCAGGCTGATGTTTTTACGTTCGAAGATCAAACCTCCCCAACGGTCGTAGATGCGGAATGAAATAATATTCTTAATACCTACACCCCTGGGATAAAATACATCGTTTTGCCCGTCGCCATTTGGTGTGAAGGAATTAGGAACGAATACCTGGCTCTTATCGCAAAGAATATTAACAGTAACCTTATCTGAATCTTTGCATCCAAACATTGAAATTCCTGTGAGTGTATATGTTGTAGTTTGCTGAATGTTTACTGTGGGGTCTGTGCAACTATCACAGCTAAGCCCGTAAAGAGGATTCCAGATGAAATATTTTACACTGTTACCTGTAGCTGAGAGAACCGTTGTATTACCCTCTATTAAAGTAACATCAGATCCTGCATTTACTTTCGGTAAGGGATGCACTACCACTGTTACATAATTGGTATCGGGGAAGCAGGAGCCTTGCCTGGCAACTATTGTATAAGTGGTAGTGACAGACGGCGAGGCGATAGGATTTGGTACCTGGCTATTGTTAAGAGAAGCAGCAGGCGACCACGAATAATATTGCGCGCCGGAGTCGGATAATTGCACACTACCCCCAATACATATGTCTGTAGCGGTGGATGTGTGGCTGGTGGTTTGTGTTTTCATGAGGACATTGGTAGTAGCTGTACTTACGCAACCAAATGCATCTGTACCTGTAACTATGTACATGGTATTTGTAGTGGGGTTTGCCTGTGGTGCTGCACAATTGTTGCAAGTGAGGGCAGCAGCGGGTGACCAACTATAAGAGACAGCACCACTTACCAGTAATTGTGCAGTATCGCCTACGCAAATGACCGTATCTGCACTTACCGTAAGAATAGGTAATGGGTGTACCACTACGAATGAGGACAAGGTATCTGTGCAGCCTAAATTATCAGACACTATCAATGTAACAGCAAAGGTGCCTGTATCGTTATATACATGCAGGGGACCAGGCTGGTGACTTACAGTGCTATCACTAAATGTCCAAAAATAGCTTGAAATGGCAGAGAACAAACTTTTTGAAGTGTCAATAAACTGCACATTGTCATGAACGCATACAGGGTTCGGGTTTGTTCTATAGCCTATTATTACATCATCTACTTTTATTGTGTCGATACCCAAACTGAAAGCACTGCAGCCCGAGGAATCACTCATAATAAGTTTTGGAACATAAGCACCGGGAGCAAAATAAGTGTGTGATGCAGTTAATAAATAGGAAGGAGTAGTAACCGAACCATCTGCAAAATCCCATACCAGGCTGTATGTACTGCCAACATTAGCCGTAAAGTTTACGGTAAGCGGCTTGCAGCCTATGAGTGGTGCATAGGACAAAGAGCCTGAGAAACCATAAAGATTCACCGTTTTTGTAGCCGTGTCGGGGCAACCATTTGAATCCACGACAATGAGCTGAACGGTATAACTTCCGGGAACTGTGTATGCATTAACAGGATTAGTGGCAAGCGAGTTATTACCATTACCAAAAAACCAGTAAGAACCTATTATGCCATTTGAGGTATTAGTAAACTGAACAACGAGTGGTATGCATATACCTGCACTATCATTTACCGTAAATGAAGCATGTGGTTTGGTTACAGTAAGGGTCTTTGAAGAGGTATCGGTGCAACCAAATGAATCTGTTACAGTAAGCAGCACATGATAAACACCTGTGGAAGCGTAAGCATGGTTGGGAGAAAAAAGAGAAGATGTGTTGCCGTCACCAAATGACCAATTCGAATATTGAATGCCACCAGTGCTGGTATTGGTATAAGTATTTACGAAGCCTATACAAGGGAAAGAGGTACTAACAGAGAAACCCGCTATAGGATGGTGAACCCCAATATAGGCGGGCATGAATAAACTGTCTTTACAACCAATATTATCTGTAACGATCTCCAGCACACTGTAGGTGCCGTTATTGAGATACAAATGACTAACAGTATCAGGTGATACTACAACGGGAGAGGTGGCATCACCAAAATTCCAATAATGGCTTACTATGTAGGTGCCCGGTACATCTTTTGAGCTATCAGTAAAAAGCACCGATAAAGGACGGCACCCTACAGGCGGTGTGGCATAAAAACTATCTATAGGTCTTGCTACTGTCATGTAGCTTAATCTCGCAAATGTATCAAGACAGCCATGACCGTCTATAGCAAACAGTTCAATATCAAATACGCCCCTGTTATTAAAAACATGTGTAACCGGCACAGGGGGGCCAAAAGTGGTATCCATATATACATGGCTAATTCCCCAATAATAAAACTGGTAAGGGCCGCCACTTATTGATGGAGTAAGTGTAACTGTGTCGCCAGTGCAGATGGCGGTGTCATTAATACTTAGTGCAAAGTTGAGATTGTAAAGGTCAATTGATTTGGTGAGTGAGTCTCTGCAACCCGAAGCACTATTATAAGTTGTTAATTCAGCAGTCCATGTGCCGAGGGAAGGAAAATAATGAACAGGGTTTGCCAGTGTAGATGTCGCCCCATCGCTGAATATCCATAAAAAAGATGTTGCACCAATAGCCGAGTCTGCCAACATAACGCCCCTGTGGCTTGAGTCACAGAGATATGTAATGGGGAATAATGCAGCCGGAGAATCAACTGTAACAGTCTTTTGCACACTATCCGCACAACCACTGTTGAATGTGTATAAAGTAACTGTGAAAATTCCGGGCCTGATATAGATATGATCGGTTGGATTACTGATCGAGGTCAGGCTATCGCCGAATGTCCATAATATGCTGGCTGTAGGTGGCGAGGTGCTGAAAAAATGCACACTGCGGCCTGCACAGATATGGTTGGGCGAATCAACAAAAGACGGCGTGACCGGGGTGCCCACTGTTATATGTATCGAATCTGTTACGCTGCAACCATTGGAAAAAGTCATGGTAACCCATGCGTGGTAAGTACCCAGGATACTATACGTATGGTTCGGTGTGGCTGATGAACTTGTGGGTGAACCATCACCAAAATTCCAGGTATAAGACGTGACGGGGAAAGGGTAAGTTTGAGAAGAGGGAACATTCGTCTGGTTGATAGTGAAAAAACTGACAGGTAATGGAATGCAGCCGAAAGAGTCGTTGGCAAATGCCCCGGAAAGAAGATTGCGAATGGTATCGTAACCAATGATCGTGTCTTTGCATCCGTTTGCATTTGTTATTATTAAACTCACGGTATCCACCCGATGAGAAAAATAGGTATGGCTTGGATTCGCAGTATTGACTGTGGGAGAGCCATCACCAAAATTCCAAAGATAAGTATTGCCGGGAGGGACTGTACTGGTGAATTGAATTGTTGCCGGCGGAGGGCAAGGTGCAAGCGGCGAGGTCTGGCCCGAGGCGCCGCACAGCCTGCGCACCGTAGGGAGGGGTTAGATATGGCCTATATGGGTGATATATATAGGCGCCGCACAGCCTGCGCACCGTAGGGAGGGGTTAGATATGGCCTATATGGGTGATATATATAGGCGTCGTAGAAGGAGGGGAACAGGGCA
>CAIYVS010000806.1 GCA_903929655.1 uncultured Bacteroidota bacterium
GAAAGAAAGAAAGAAAGAAAGAAAGAAAGAAAGAAAGAAAGAAAGAAAGAAAGGACTATGAGAAAGAAAGGACTATGAGAAATAAAGAAAGGGAAAGAAGTACTAAGATTTGAAGAGGCTGGCAATAATGTAAGCCTGGAGGTAAAAGACCCTTTCAGGAAAGAAAGCTGGTCGTTTTACTTCAATACCTTAACGATTTGTACCAATGCATTTACAAAGCAATTATTGCCGGATGTGGATATAGTACCGGGTCGGGGACAAGTGCTCATCACAAAACCCATAGCCGGGCTTAAATTTAAAGGAATATTCCATTTTGATAAAGGCTATTATTATTTCCGCGAGATAGATGGCAGGGTATTGTTTGGCGGTGGCAGAAACAAAGATTTTGACGCAGAAACAACAACAGATTTTGCACTCAACCCGGATATTCAGGATGACCTTGAACAAAAACTAAAAGAAATTATTCTGCCTGGAACACCCTTTGAGATTGAGACGAAGTGGGCAGGCATTATGGCCTTTGGCTCAGTAAAACAACCCATAGTAAAAGCCTTTTCATATAAAGTATTTGGAGCTTTCCGTATGTCAGGAATGGGCGTAGCATTGGCAAGCGAGGTGGCTACACAATTGGTAGGTCTTGTTAGTGAGAGACACTAATCCAGCATTTCTAAATGCAGGAGGACTTCCCCGATTGGCAGTCCCATAACATTGTAGTAATCACCTTTTATTTTTTCAATGCCTATGATACCGATCCATTCCTGTATGGCATAGGCGCCGGCTTTATCAAAAGGTTGGTAGTTCTTTATATAATGGTCTATCTGGTCCTCGCTAAGCTTACGAAAGTGAACCTCTGTAATTGTAGAAAAACTGATCTGCCTGTCACCTTTTTGTATGCATACACCTGTCACCACCTGGTGCATTCTTCCGGAAAGTTGCCCTAATATTTCTTTGGCATGAGCAGCATCTTTGGGCTTGCCCAGAATATGGTGATCCAGCAGAACAATAGTATCAGCCGCAATAACAGTAGCGCCCTTTACCAAATGTTGCACTGCATCGGCTTTTTTCTTTGCAAGATGTTCTGGGACTAACTCTCCCGGCATCCCCGGTGGATTGATTTCATCCACATCAGCAATCAATACCTCAAATTCCAGTTCCGCCATTTCCATCAACTGTTTGCGGCGTGGCGATTGTGAGGCCAGTATCAATTTAGAAGCCATTAGTTTGAATACATTTGAAGGTAATATACTATTAATGAAACGATGCCCAAAACCATAATGATCTTTAATCTGCTACTGGCTTTGTGGTAATGCTTTGTGGTAGTTTCTTTCCTTAAGTAGGCCGCCCACCATGCCAGTGGCAAAGCCAGTAAAATAATAAGATAAAGTGATAATAATTCGTAACCATAACTGAATAATATGTATGCTATTATAAGCAAGGGGATCACTACCACCAAACCAAGCCCCATAATAAACAGGGAGGCATTTTTCAGGCCCAATTTTATGGGCATGGTCATACAACCCTCTTCAGCATCGCCTTTATAATCTTCCATATCTTTTACTATTTCGCGCATCCATGTTAACATAAAAGCAAAGTAAGCATAAACATATATCACCCATGCAGACAAGCCATTTACAGACGGCTCATAAACAGCAAGTGAAACAACAGTTAAGGCTGTGAGTAATGCAACTACAATATTCCCTGTAACAAACTGTCGTTTAAAATGAGTAGAATAAAACCACAACAGCAATGTGCAAGCCAACTGTAACAACAGCCACTCATAATGATGGGCTTTGTGAGCCACCAATGCTGCCAAAGTAAGACCCAATATATTTAAGACACTATGCACTATAATCGCCCGCCTTGATGGAATTGTTTTTCCCAAAACCACTTTGCCCGGTTTATTAATGCTGTCTATCTTAATGTCGAAATAGTCATTTATGATATAGCCCGCAGCTGCTATAAAGATTGTAGATAAAGCCAGGAACAGAAAATTCTTTACATTAAGGACAATAACTTCAGCCGGTAGAATGACGCAGAGCCATACCAGCAATTGTGTAGCAAAAATGATCAACAGGTTCTTCCATCTTATTAACCTTAACCAGGCCATATGTTAGTTTGCTGTTTTCATGATGTGTTTTTAGAGCTTGGGTACCTGCCAGTTTGCCGGGTCAAGCCTCCATTGCTCCAGTAGTTGTTTTTGTTCTGGTTGCACCAGTTTTTGTTCTTCAGCAACCTCCATTAAGGCTGTGTAGTTACTGATGGTATGCAAAGGCACTTCTGCTTCCTCAAAAGCTTTATCAGCGATTGGGAAACCATATGTGAATAAGGCACACATGCCCACAACTTCGGCTCCGCATTCACGTAAAACGTCTACAACCTGCAGGCTGCTTTTGCCTGTTGAGACCAGGTCTTCAACCACCACTACTTTTTTGCCTGCTTCCAGTACGCCTTCTATCTGGTTGCCCATGCCATGTTCCTTAGGTTTGGAGCGAACATAGATAAAAGGTAGTTTTAATAGATCGGCAGCCATAACGCCATGAGCTATGCCAGCGGTGGCAACACCTGCTATCACTTCTGCATCCGGAAAATGCTCCAAGACCATATTGGCCAGCTCACTTTTTACAAAATCCCGCACATAAGGATAAGATAACACTTTACGGTTATCACAATATACGGGGGAGCGCCATCCTGATGCCCAGGTATAAGGCTTTTGCAGATTGATTTGTAATGCCTTAATTTGCAGAAGTTTTTCGGCGAAATGTTTTTGCGTACTCATAACGCCCAAACCTACGCCAATTCGCGAAGTCTTCAAAAAGGAACCTATGCATTTTGTACAAAAAATATATTATAATAACAGACCACTCATTCTGACGAATGATATTTCATTGTACTTGAAAGAACATCCATATGGAGAGGGTTACCTTACATTTACGGGGGCATTTCCACGGCATTACCGCCTGGCTATCCAGCACCTGGAAAAGGCCAGCTCATTGGGAGCTATAATAGAAGACGTCTCTCCACGTTCTTTGCAGGAAGAGCTTTATGCCATTTATGAGCCCGTTGATGCAGGCGGTGGGGTAGTAATGAACGAAAATGATTCAGTTTTAATGATCTATCGTCGGGGAAAATGGGATCTGCCGAAGGGCAAAAGAGATGATGCTGAGGATATTGCCCAATGTGCGCTGCGTGAGGTAAGTGAGGAAACAGGAATACAAAACCTGAAATTGAAGAATAAAATATGCGATACGTATCATATCTATACACAAAACAAGCAGAATTTGCTAAAGTGTACAGCATGGTATCGTATGAAGGCAGCGGCGAGTGAGAAACTGGTACCCCAAAAGGAGGAGAACATTACAGAAGCCCGCTGGATACCCGAAACAGAGCTTGCCCCTATTGTTTTTAAGTCTTACGAAGCTATTCGTGAAGTGCTACAGGAAGCCGGTTTTAGGTGGTAAACGCCTTTGTGGATAAGAATGACAAAAAATGCCCCCGCCTGTTAAGTACGGGAGCATAACTAAACTAAACAAACAAACGAGTTTAACCTTTCCAAGTATAGTTTTTACTATAATGCTTGTTAGTTTTATTATATATGATTGTGATTTTCCTTTATTTTTTAGAATCCTTATGTCTTGTTATATCCTTTATTTCTGACACAAAGATATCGGGCTGCTTATTGATTGAAAAATTATTAAGGGCTGTTAACGGGATATTAGGGACTGCTTAACAAAGCTGTAAGAAATACCAGAGGTTTTATAGTATCAGCGATTGCTGTTTGTGAATTTCATACCGGGGTGTTTTATGCTGTGCCTGTGTTCGTAGCTTATTGCCGTGGTTATGCATAGTTGCTTTTTGCCTGCGGTTATGCTTCCGCCATCCAGCCGGAGTACTACTGAAGTGTCTCCTGCGTATTGTTGGAGGATGGGGTATTCTTTTATAAGATCTATGTTTAATGACATGGGCAGATAGAATGAATGGAGCCTGCGTACTTTGAAGCCTTCATCGAGCTGTAAACGGCCGATGTACTGGTCGTTGATATAGATATAGGATGCGGCACTACGTATGGTAACGTTGTGGTAATTGGGGTTATAAAATTTCAGTTCCAGGCTTAACGGTTCCGGCCTGGAGAGGTTTATGTTTACATTTCTTACATCCTCAAAAATAAGTCCTTTTGAGTGCGAGCATGAGAACAGGAAGCATGAAAAAACAACTAAGATTGCAAGGGTTTTCATAGCCTTTAATTTTTTTATTTCCGCGCAAGTGCTTTTTCTGCCGCAGCTACAATGTTCTCTTTAGTAAGTCCATATTTCTGCAGTAATTGCATTGGGGTGCCACTTTCTCCAAACGTATCCTGAACAGCTACATATTCATGCGGAGCGGGGCAGTGACGGCTAGCCACATTTGCAATGCTATCGCCGAGGCCTCCGTTTATCTGATGTTCTTCTGCAGTAACTATACAGCCTGTCTTTTTTATTGATTTAATTATGGCTTCTTCATCAAGGGGTTTGATGCTGTGTATGTTAATGAGATCAACTGAGATGCCTTTTTCTGCCAGTATTTTTGCTGCTTCTACAGCCAGCCAAACCATGTGGCCGCATGCAAATATGCTGATATCTGTACCTTCTGCAAGAACCTGTGCCTTGCCTATTTCGAACTTCTGATCTTCGGGGGTAAAGTTGGGCCATTTGGGGCGACCAAAGCGTAAATAAACGGGACCCTGATAGTCTGCAATGGCTAAGGTGGCGGCTTTTGTCTGGTTAAAATCGCAGGGGACGATCACTGTCATTCCTGGGAGCATTTTCATCATGCCTATATCTTCCAGCACCTGGTGTGTGGCGCCGTCTTCGCCAAGGGTAAGCCCGGCGTGCGATGCGCATATTTTTACATTCTTGCCACTGTATGCAACCGACTGGCGTACCTGGTCGTAAACGCGGGATGTGGAAAAATTTGCAAATGTAGTTGTATATGGAATTTTGCCACCTATGGTAAGTCCTGCGGCTATGCCTATCATATTAGCTTCTGCAATACCGCATTGTATAAACCGGTCAGGGAAGTCTTTCATGAACTGGTTAAGCTTGAGGGAGGTTGCGAGGTCGGCAGTGAGCGCTACTACGTTGGGGTTGCGGCGGCCTGCTTCTGCAATGCCTTCACCAAAGCCTGCACGGGTTTCTTTTTCGTTAAGTGGTTTTATGTCCTGTAACATTGAATGATATATAATATTGCGCAAAAGTAGTTAATCATTTGGTTTGGTTATAGCCCCAATCTTTGAGCCATGTAATAATTTTTTCTTTATAATCTCCCTGTATTATAATAAAACCATCTTTTGCACTGCCTCCGGTGCCGCATTTGGTTTTTAATTGTTTTCCCAGGGCTTCGAGGTCTTCGTTTGTCCCGATAAAGCCGTCGACCAGGGTTACGACTTTCCCGGCCCTTTGTTTGGTATCGAGTTTTATGCGAAGTTTTTGCTGGTTTTTGGGTAGCGTTTCCGCTGCCGGTTCATCAGGATAATCGTTCATATAATCCTGGTTGGTTGAGAAAACTAATCCGTCGGGGCGGGCTTTATGTTTTTTTGACATTTTTTTAATGTGAAAAGTTGAAAATGTGGAAATGCGTGTGACAAAATTAAGATAAATGCAAAAATGTGATCCGGGTTTTTAAAGAAGATATCCACAAGGCAATTGCCGCTTTTTGGCCGCTTTTCCCCGCTTTGTTACCTATTTGGAGCTGACCAAATGAGCTTCTGCAAAGGGGTTTGCCTGATATTGCCTCTTTTCCGGTAAAATTTAATTCCGGCATTTTGTGGATAAGGAAAATTTCGGTTCAATCTATTTTATCCACAAAAAGGAAGTTTGGCATGATGTTTTAGTTATTTCAAAGATCTTTTGTAAAATGTATTTTCTGTCAACATGGCAAGGGCAGAAAGCGCATTTATATTGCACAAATTATATGCCAAACAGGGTGCAATGTGGATATGTTTTCAAATTGTCAGGATGGGGATATGTGGAATTGTGTTTGAGACTTTGTTGAGGATACGGGTACTCTATTTGAATTGCTTTACTGCTATGTTGGGCATAGCGGTTTTTCGGACCGGGGTGGGAGCTGCTTTTAAAGGGAGGTAAACAAAATCAGGATAGTTGCTGCAGTATAGTTGATATAAACACCCATGCTCCGGGAGCGCCGGAGTAAGGGTGATAAAATAATTCGTCCTTTAGGTATTAATCTACAATACCATTATAGGTGAGGTAGTTGTTTATGGTATTACCCTGGGTTGTATAACTTGCTCCTGAACTGCTGGATGCAGAGTATGTAAATACCTGGGTGCCTATTTCATCTACACCCGCAACTACATCAATGTATATTGTTACGGGGGCGCCATCAGGTATGCCCAATCCATCAAGGGTGGCTTTTACGTTTGATCCTGCGCCACCCCACTCACCTGTGTAGGTTTTTGTTTGCTGGGATCCGTTCTGCCATAATACATATACTTTCCATGCATAAGCACAATTGCCTGCGGGGGCAGATACCTGAAAATAACTGATGTTAGCTACTGTTGCCATAAAATATTTTTTTTTGCCTACTCTAAAAAAGGTTTTTCGGCTTCCACCTGATTTTTTTACCTACTCTTTTCATGGCTTTTCGGTTTCCGCCGTCTGCGTTTATCGCCTGTGCAGCCAAGCCCTTTTTAGAGTGGTTTTGCCCACTGTTTTAAAACATCTTTATAATGAGGAAGAGAATTCGTGCAGTTAAACTGCGTTTTGATCTTGAGACTTAAATGGCTGCTGAGGGACACTGGCCTGTAGCAGGAACCTGCCTGAGGCCAGCTAAGTAGCCAATGCAGTTGAGTACAAACATGAGGTTGTTTTGCATTGGTATTTGTCCGCAGGCAGGGCTTGGAGAACCATAGTCGCCAGTCCAGCCGGAATTTCCCATTACCAACATTTGTCCGGCTCCTGCTGCTCCGCCCGGGTATGGAACGAGGATAGAAAAATAAGGTGTGGGTGGTGCTGTTATTTTGTTGGTTTTAGAGCAATATGCATTCCAGCCAGACGGAAATTCTACAATGGATGTAAAGGTTGCGGGGGCTGATGGAGGAATGATGATGCAGGAGTTATGAGCCGTCATAGTGGGTGCCTGGTTAGCGAGATAAGGGATGGTATTTTTTACGCTCATGATATCTGAGGTGCTTGTTTTGTTGCCTCTTTGCTGAACGCTGTAGTTTTCGAGGGTGACACCAAATAGTGCGGCAAGTGGAATATCGTTTGCTGTCCAATTATCGGAGTTAACGGGCAAACTGAAATCGCCATGATTGCTCATTAATAATATATTGCCTCCTGTCTTAACCCAATTTTCGATAGCGGTCAGTTCTGCGGCCTGGTATGCAAAACCAGTGCCCTGGTAACGGGTAAGACTGACGTACACATCAATGCCTGCCAGTTGGGCTGCTGTGATGGGAGGATTGGTGAATGACACGTTCCAATTGCAGTTGGAAGAAAGACCAATACTTTTCATGGCGCCCAATAAGGTATTGAGTCTCATGCCGGTTGGTTTGGGGTAATTAGCTCCTGTGGGATAATTGGGGGCAGCCTGCTGAAAAAGCACCTGGGCGCTCCAGCTATCGAATAAAATGTTCAAAGTTTTATTAGCACTCATAAAATTGTTTTTTATTGTTTACCTACTCTTTTCACGGCTTTTCGGTTTGTACCTCCTGCTTTGAACACCTGTGCAGTCAGGTTCTTTTTTAAAGTGGTTCTTGCTCCACCGTTTTAAAACATCTTTATCAATTTTGTTTTCGTTGTGTTGATGACAGGACAAACGTCCGCCAATATTTGAAGCTATAATAGTGGTAAGTAGTAATGGGCGTTTTTACGGCGTGAAGTGTGTAAATGAGGTAGGGAGTGGAATTGTCAGAACCTTGATGCGCTTGATTTAAGGATTGGCATGGTGAAAATTGTCTGAATTTGGATTTATTGGATTAAGGGACAAGAGGGATGTAATTGGATAAACCCGGCTTTAGTATGAGCACTACGTCAGACTCTCGTGATAGATGGGCCATGCTACGGTCGTTGGTATTGCTGGTGCACAAGCCTGCCCGACATACCAAGAAAAAATTGTCTGAACCGGAATTTTCAGAATTAAAGAATTTACAGAATTGCGTTTTGGATAAACCCGGCTTTAGTATGAGCACTACGCCAGACTCTCGCGATAGATGGGTCATGCTACGGTCGTTGGTATTGCTCGCGCACAAGCCTGCCATATATACTAACGAGGACGAAAAAGGGCCAGGTTTGTTGGTCAGGCGACCAACAAAGGGAGAATTGTCTGAATCAGAATTTTCAGAATTAAAGAATTTACAGAATTGCGTTTTGGATAAACCCGGCTTTAGCATGAGCACTACGCCAGACTCTCGTGATAGATGGGCCACATGCTACGGTCGTTGGTATTGCTGGCGCACAAGCCTGCCCGACATACCAAGAACAGCGAAAAATGGGCCAAGGTTGGTCAGGCGACTAACAAAGGCGAGGGAAAGATGAAGTTCACAGCCCTGATGTGCGAGAGTCCTGCTGAAAAAGCAGAGACTCTCGCAGGACGAAAAATTGTTATGCTGCGGGCATGAATATATCGGCAGGTAGCTGAAAATAGTTTTTTAATTTTTGGGCTATTTTCAAAGTAAGTTCTCTGCGCCCTGAAAGAATAGATGATACATGCCCTTTTGAGCCAATTAATACTTCCAAGTCTTTGGCTTTTATACCGCGTTCTTTCATTTTTAATTTGATCACATCAATCGGGTCAAGTTCCGGTAAAGTAATATGCTTGTCCTCGTAGTCTTTTATGAGTACGAGTAATAAGTCCAATTCATCGGCTTCAGGACTGTTTTCTGTTGCCATGAAAATTTTCATGCTGCGCTTAATTGCTTTATTGTATCCGGCTTTTGTTTTTATTACTTTCCAAGTGTTCATTTTGCTTTGTAGTTCAGAATGTCAGTGTCAAAATGTATTGTTTCAGCATTTATTTTATCATACTCCTTATGCGTGCCAAACCAGATAATATAGGCAGCCTGCTTTCGAAAATTAACCGCTACAATCAACCTGAAATCATTTCCTTTAATATTGAAAATGACCCTGCTATTTTGTAAGATACTTGCGCTGCCATATACTTGCTTCAGGTCATTAAAGTTACTAAAACCTGCTTTAGAAAACTCATAATACCATGTCAACAAAGCTGTTTTCCCTTTAGGGTATTTGTTAATATAGTAAAGCAGCGTGCCTTTAGCAATTATGTTCACGATATACAAAGTTATAAAAAGTTTTCATTTTGAAAACATTTTAATAATAAATTGTCTGAATCAGAATTGCCAGACTCTCGTGATAGGTGGGCCACATGCTACGGTCGTTGGTATTGCATAGCGCACAAGTCTGCCCGACATACCAAGAACGGCGAAAAATGGGCCAGGTTTGTTGGTCAGGCGACCAACAAAGGCGAGGGAAAGATGAACTTTATCGCTCTGATGTGCGAGAGTCCTGCTGAAAAAGCAGAGACGTTCGCAGGACGGAAATTGTCTGAATTTGGATTTATTGGATTAAGGGACAAGAGGGATGTAATTGGATAAACCCGGCTTTAGCATGAGCACTACGCCAGACTCTCGTGATAGATGGGCTATGCTACGGTCGTTGGTATTGCCAGCGCGCAAGCCTGCCCGACATACCAACGACAGCAAAATAAGTCTGAATTTGGATTTGTTGGATTTGTGGATTAAAGGATTGCTTTTACTACAGAAAATTCAACTTTTTCACGTAGGTTTGAGTAAAACCAAGATACGTTGAACGATTAATTATATGGGTAAGATTTTAGAAAGAAATAAAGAGATACCTACTTTTTTTGGCTTGCCCCAGTTAAAAGGTGAGAAAGTTGTTGCGAATTCCCCGAAGAGTGCGAGTGAAAGCCCGGATTTATTTTATAAGCACCCGAATGGCAACTTGTGGCAGGGTAATAGTATTAGCTGGCTAAAAACGTTACATAGTGAAAGTGTGGATTTAATTTTTGCTGATCCGCCATACAATATTAAAAAGGCAGATTGGGATAATTTTGAAAGCCAAGAAGAGTATATTAAATTTTCGATGCAATGGATCGAGCAGGCAGCAAGAGTGTTAAAGCCGAGAGGAACGCTTTTTATTTGTGGTTTTTCTGAAATTCTTGCAGATATAAAACATCCTGCAACAAAATTCTTCAAATCGTGCAGATGGATCATCTGGCATTATAAAAACAAAGCGAATCTTGGTACGGATTGGGGACGGAGTCATGAAAGTATTTTGCATTTCCGCAAAACAAAAGATTTCACTTTCAATATTGACGCAATAAGGATACCCTATGGGGAGCACACATTAAAATATCCGAGTCATCCACAAGCGGAGACAAGCCAGTATGGGAATAGTAAAAATGCCAGCCATATATGGGAACCCAACCCACTTGGGGCCAAGCCTAAGGATGTATTGGAAATTCCACAAGATATTATTGAGGTGCCGACAACCTGTAATGGAATGCATGAGAAAACGCCTCATCCAACACAAAAGCCAGAAGAGCTTTTGAGAAAATTAATTCTTGCATCATCCAATATAGGCGATACGATTTTAGACCCATTTTGTGGTTCTGGGACAACCCCTGTTTGTGCTCAACAGCTTCAACGAAAATGGATGGCTTGCGACCTTTCGGTAGAATATTTGGACTGGGCTGCAAACCGCATTGAGCTTGTAGAGGATTGGGGTATTGAAAAATGGATCAAATATGATTTTGATAATCAGAAAAGAAGAAATTCAATAAGATGAACATAACTAGAACAGAACAAAAATGAATTTAAAGCAGCTTGTAAATAAGGCAAACGACAAAAGCAATTTTACAGACCTGAAAGGGTATGTTCTTTTCTGTAGTGAATATTTAGAGTACATAAGTGATAATCTCCAGGCTACAATTATTTCCCAAAACGAAAATCATTACCGTTTTTACCAATACAAGAAAGAAGGTAATTTTCAAATAACAAGACCTATAAATGCAAACCTAATGTATGATGCCAAAGCATTTGCTAAAGCGTCAAAAGAGTTTATCAGGATTTTGAAAAGTATTAAAACAATTGAAAGAAAAGACAGTGCGCTAAGAGAAATTATCAACAATTCTACTTATACAATTCAGCAAGCTATAGGTTCTGCCTTAGATGGATTGCCGGCAGGACAATCAAATACAGCAAGAAAACTGAATGGTGATTTGTTTGAACATTTTATTCGTTTGTTAATTCGCGAAATCGGTATTAATTGCAAAGCCGGGACAATTCAAGTACCAGTTTTCGTTGAGGGGGAACCTCAATTTAATATGAGTTATCAACATGATTTAATTATTGAAAAGGATAATGAGGTAAGGGTTATAGGCTCCGTTAAAACATCAAGTAAAGACAGAATTGACAAAATTTTCATTGACAAATTCCTATATAACAGACTCACTGAAAAGACAACGCCACACATAGCCATTTTTCTAAATGATGTTCAGAGGAAGAATACAAAAAAGGAAAACGAGTATGGTATCAACTCGACATTCTTACCTGGACATTTTAAAGGTTACACTGTAAAACTAAATCCTCTTGATGGGGTATATTATTGCGACATCAGACCTAATATGAAAACAGAAAGCATTTTGAAAGACCATATAAAGACTTTTGACAATTTGCTGATTGAGGACATTTGGAAATTTATTGAAGATTAGATTAATATCAGACAACTGAAGGGTTTTTGAACAGAAATATATACAAGCTTTACTATTTTAGCGTCAAATTTTAGAATACATGGGATTGAATAAAGTTGTTGCGGGGGCAGATGTGGCCATCAAGGATATTCCATCGGGGGCTACCCTGATGCTGGGTGGTTTCGGGCTTTGCGGCATTCCGGAAAATTGTATAGCGGCTTTGGTTCGCAGGGGTATCAATGAGCTTACTTGTATATCGAATAATGCGGGTGTGGACGATTTTGGTTTGGGACTGCTGCTACAGACGAGGCAGATAAAAAAGATGATGAGCAGCTATGTGGGTGAGAATGCGGAGTTTGAAAGGCAGCTTTTGCAGGGTGAACTGGAGGTGGACCTGATACCGCAAGGTACGCTGGCTACGCGTATTGCTATGGGTGGCTGGGGCATACCTGCGTTTTTTACGCCGGCGGGTTATGGCACTGAGATAGCGGAGGGGAAAGAGATCAGAGAGTTTAATGGCAAAAAATATTTAATGGAGATGGGGCTTGTGTCTGATTTCAGTATAGTGAAAGCAAGCAAGGGGGATACGTTGGGGAACCTGGTATTTGAGAAGACGACTAAAAATTTTAGCCAGGCTATGGCGAAGGCGAGTAAGATAACGATTGCGGAGGTGGAGGAGTTGGTAGAGCCGGGTGAACTGGATCCGGAAGAGATACATGTGGCGGGGATTTATGTGCATCGTATTTTTAAGGGAAGCAATTACGAGAAACGCATAGAAAGGCGCACTATTAAAAAATAGTTTAACCGCAAAGGAGCGAAGACGCAAAGTCTCGCGGGAATAATTCATCTTTTAGTTTATAAAGATCAAAAAATAACAATGGCTTTAAGTAAAGAACAAATAGCGAAAAGGATTGCACAGGAGCTGAAGGACGGGATGTATGTGAACCTGGGGATAGGGATTCCTACTTTGGTATCGAATTATGTGCCGGGGGATATTCATATCATGTTGCAAAGTGAGAACGGCTTGTTGGGGATGGGGCCTTACCCAGAGGAGAAGGATATAGATGCGGACCTGATAAATGCTGGTAAGGAAACTGTGACACTGCTGAAGGGTGGGGTTTATTTTGATTCTGCGGAGAGCTTTGGTATGATACGTGCCGGAAAGGTGGACCTGACGGTACTGGGGGCTATGGAGGTGTCTGAGATAGGAGATATTGCCAACTGGAAGATACCTGGCAAAATGGTGAAGGGCATGGGTGGTGCTATGGACCTGGTGGCATCTGCTAAAAATATTATTGTGGCGATGCAGCATACCAATCCGAAAGGGGAGAGCAAGCTTTTGCCTCGCTGCACTTTGCCGCTTACAGGTGTGGGCTGTGTGAAAAAGGTGGTGAGTGACCTGGGTGTGTTTGATGTGACGGATGATGGTTTTGTATGTTTGGAGTATGCACCCGGAGTGAGTATAGATGAGATAAAGGCTAAGACTGCCGGGAAACTGAGGATAGCAGATGATGTGAAGGAGATGGTATTTTAATTTGAAAATGTGCAAATTTGAAAATGGTGTTTGGTGAAATGAATGGGGAGGAATGTGATGAAATGCGTGAACTTGGTTGTGTAGAAAAAGAAACTTATGGAGGAGATTTTGATTTATCATAATGGGGAGTGCAGTAAGAGCAGGGGGGGCTTTGGAAATATTGCAAGAGAAGGGTGTGCCTTATAGTGTGAGATATTATCTTTTGGAGCCTTTGAGCAAGGATGAGCTTAGGGAATTGCTGAAAAAGCTTGGAATAAAGGCTGCGGAGCTGGTGAGGAAAAATGAGGTTTTATATAAAGAAAAATATGAGGGTAAGAATTTAGGGGAGGATGATTGGATAGGTGTGCTGGCTGAATACCCTGAATTAATGGAAAGACCCATTGTAGAAAGGGGTGAAAGAGCTATTATTGCCAGGCCTGCTGAAAAGGTGCTGGAGATGCTGTAAAGTGGCATTAAGGTATTAGTTACCAATAAATTAACATAGATCAATAGGGCTATTTGTCTCCCTTCTTTAAGTTTCCTTATCTTTAATGTCCATTTTTCATTGATTGATGAAATATTTTATCGTTTGCTTCATTGCTTTGATGCTGTTGTGTAGCGCAGGAGCGTTTGCAAAAAAAAAGGAAAAGGAATATAAGGGCCCGCCCAGGACCGAGGGGGAGCTTATAGGTAAAATAATAGATTGCCTGCGTTTTAAAGATACCATTACTTATCCGTCATTGTTCCCGGATTTTGATACGGTTTGGAAACAAATAATTGAATACAGGCCGCGTGACGAGATGGAGGCAAAGGCCATAGCGCAGATAAGGCAGCACCCGGAAAAAGTAAAACAATTTGACCCTTATTATAACCATGCCATAAACAAGAACGCATATTATGTAATGCAAAAAGGAGAGGATTCGGGGATACACTGGAACCAAGTGCTGATGATGCGTTATGAATTGCAAAAGGTGAAGCTAACGAGAGATATGGTAGGTTATGATCTTATTGCGCCTACAAGATTCCAGGGATATGTGTTGCTGAGAGATATGCTGACGAGGCAGGTATTTATTTTTACGGTAAATGAATTGCAGAATATAGGTAAGTACTGGTATGGGGGCGTGCTTGCGAACATTTACCCGGCTGAAAGTATTGAGGAATTCCAGGCTAAAGAGGCGGGGGAATTAAGGATCAGGAGAATGATGAAGGAGTTTGGACTTACAGAAGCTGATCTTGCAAAAATTAAAAGTAAAGACACATCAAAACATGTGATACAGGTAAATGAAAATGATGATGACGATGCTAATACCACTACTGCCAGCGGCCTTATAAGAAGGGATGTGGTGGACCGCAAGTTATATACCGGCACTTTTGATAACCAGATACAGGTGAAATTATATGTGCGTTATATGAAAGGCAATTGCCCGGGCGGGGTATGCTCGTGGGAGGCTATTTATAAATTTGGCGACCAGGATGAGTTCATTAAACTGGATGTATCGAAAACCAAAGAGGGTAACTGGCTGTTTAATGAAGATCCGCCGATAGGAAGTATGGAGCTGACGCTGAAAGATAAGGTTTTTACGGGTACATGGGCTTCGTCGGACATTAAGACGGGCTATGATGTGAAACTGAAAGAAGCTATCCTCTCTACGTCTATGATGAAACAACTGGACCATATTATTGAGCATGGGGACTGGGCGAAGGGACTAAAGGAGGACAAAGAGGAGGATAAGAATCCAAGGGGAATTAATGAGGATATAACCAAGGGGGTTTATTAGGTTGAAGAGTTGAAAGGTTGATTTTGAAAAAAGATTATAAAATACTAATAATAAATAAATGAGTAAGCCAAAGATCAAGACCTTGGGGGAATTGAAGAAGTCGGGGTATCAATCCAAGACTGTTAAGGAGGAGATACGTGAGAACCTGATCAAGTTTATACAAAAAAAACAAAATCCTTTCAGCAGTATATTAGGGTATGAGGAGACGGTGATACCCGATGTGGAGCGGGCTCTGCTATCGAGGCATAATATTTTGTTCCTGGGTTTGAGGGGGCAGGCCAAAACACGTATGGCAAGAGAGATGATCAACCTCCTGGACGAATGGATACCTGTTGTGGCCGGCAGCGAAATAAATGACGATCCGCTGGCGCCTATTTCATTATTTGCAAGAGAAGCTATAGAAGAGAAGGGAGATGAAACGCCGGTAAGCTGGTTGCATTGCAGTGAGCGTTATGGGGAAAAACTTGCAACGCCGGATGTGTCTGTAGCAGACCTGATAGGGGACGTGGACCCGATAAAAGCTGCTAATATGCGTTTGAGTTTTGCTGATGAACGCGTGATACATTATGGTATCATTCCCCGTTCTCACAGAAGTATATTTGTGATCAATGAGTTGCCGGACCTGCAGGCAAGAATACAGGTTGCTTTATTCAATATTCTGCAGGAAGGTGATATACAGATACGTGGGTTTAAGTTGAGGCTGCCCCTGGATATTATGTTTGTGTTTACAGCAAACCCGGAAGATTATACAAACCGTGGCAGTATTGTTACTCCGCTGAAGGACCGTATAGCGAGCCAGATCGTAACGCATTATCCTAAAACTATTGAGGTATCAAGGGCTATTACGGCGCAGGAGGCTGATGTATTGCCGGAGCAGTTGAAGAAAGTGGAAGTGCCGGAATTGTGCAAATTGCTGATAGAGCAGATAGCTATGGAAGCCCGCAAGAGTGAATTTGTGGACCAAAAGAGCGGCGTATCTGCAAGGCTTACCATTTCTGCCTACGAGAACCTGGTGAGTACTGCTGAGCGCAGGGCCTTGCGTGAGGGGCAGGCGCATACAATAGTAAGGTTAGCAGATTTTATCGGTGTGGTGCCTGCGATAACGGGGAAAATAGAACTTGTGTATGAAGGTGAGCAGGAGGGCCCGCAGAATGTGGCCTATAGGCTGATGGGGCAGGCAATACGCAGCATGTTCACTCAATATTTCCCGGACCCGCAATCGTTTAAAAAAGCAGGGCGGGATATAGAAAAAGCAAGAAACAGGGTGAATCCTTATCAGCCTGTGATAGATTGGTTTGGTAAGGGGAATGAACTGGTTTTGTTGCAGGATGCTCCGGATGCTCTTTATACGCAGGAACTATACAAGGTGGACGGTTTGTATGCTGCTGTGAAACAATATTATCCGAAAGCGGATGAAGTGGAAATTTCTTTGCTGATGGAATTTTTATTACATGGTTTGTCTGAGTTTTCACTTATCAGCAAAAAGGGAGTGGAAGCCGGAGGGTATTCTTTTGGGGATATTCTTGGCAGTATGATGAATATGAGTTTGGGTGCTGACGAGGAGGATGAATGATTTTGCCTGGTACTTAATCAGTAGTTAAATGAATGAGTTTTAAAGCTTCCTCGGGTGTAAATATCGATAGGGAACTTTTCTTAAAATCTTTTACATTCCGGGTTACAATAGCTTCAATTTTCTTATTGCTAATTGCAGTGTGGTATTGGATTGCATCTTCGAAATCATTATAACCTGATTTTATTGAATCGATAATAACTTCTCCGGTAACATCCAGTATCGTAACCATTTCTGACAGATCTTGCAGTAAATTCATTACAGCTTTGTGCCCTATACTACGGCGCAGGATATAATAAACATTATTGAAGGAAGCTGCAGCTAGATAAATTTTGATTTTCCCTTTTGCAGACATTTCAAAAAGGCGGGCTGCCTGAATGGAAAATGGTTCACGGTTATGGAGAAAATCAATTATGACATCTGTGTCCAAAAATAAATGCTTCATTTATGTAAATGTTTTTTCGCAATTGCATCAGACAAAACTTGTTTATAATCGAAATTA
>CAIYVS010000807.1 GCA_903929655.1 uncultured Bacteroidota bacterium
GAGCAGTATTTCATTGGAACAATTTATAAATGCGAATATATGGCTTGTTTTGTTGCTTGTTCTGTGGACATTGCCATGGAAGGGAGTAGCGCTATGGAAATCAGCAAAAAATAATCATAAATGGTGGTTTGTAGCATTGCTTGTCGTCAATACGCTTGCGATATTAGAAATCATATATATTTTTGGTTTTAGCAATAAAAAACCTTGCTGTAGTTGTTGTGATGAAAAGGAATAAAAATTATGACAAACAGTAATCTTTCAAACGCAAGAAAAGCTAAAAATGATAGAATTTTCGCAGAACATAGCGAAAAAATAATTAATTTTGTAGAAATATAGTTTATGCAAACACTTATTGTAGAAATTGACTCATCATCAAAAGCAAAGGAACTGTCGGAAATGTTATCTTCTATGAATTTTGTAAAAAAGGTTATTTCAGTAAAAAAACGTAAAGAAATGATCGCTGCTTTACAGGAACATGAAAACATGAAATCCGCGATAGTTAAAAAGAAGAATAAGGCCTTTGCAAAGTATTTATAATGAAAGTACACCAACGCGACATTATAGAAGTGAATTTTGAGCTCCCTGACGGAAAATTTAAACCTCATCAGGCTCTTGTAATTTCAAATGACAATGTGTTAGATGTGGAAGACATTTTTTATGTTGTCATGATTTCTTCAAAACCATTTAATGATGAATTTATTTTTGAGTTAAATAACACTATGCTTACAAAACCTTTGTCAAAAAAGTCTTTTGTAAAATGCCAATTAATTCAGGCCTACGGAACAGACGAGGTAATATCAAAAATATCAAGTATAAAGCCTGCCTATTTTGAGCAGGTCAAAAAGAAACTATTTGAAACAGTCTTTTGATCCTGTAAAAATTCACTATAAATTTTTCTTTCCCATTTCCTCCCCAGCCCTTACATTCGCAGCCCGAATAAGTATAAGACATGATAGAATTTTCGTAACTTTAGATAAATAATATTGCATGAATTTGAATAAGCGGCGAAGCAAACTGATACAAGAGATAAACAATATCAGTGATGAGCAAACACTTAAAATGCTGGAAGAAAGCCTGGCATATTATACGCATACCGACAATAGAGATATTACAGACGGACTGGATAAATATCAATTAAAGGAACTGGCCAGTCTTGTTGAAGAACCCTCAGAAAAAGACACCATCTCAGAAGAAGAATTTAGAAAACTATTTTCGAGGTGGAGTACAAAATAATTGTCAAAAAACGATTTGCCCAAAACCTGCTTATTACGTTTCCTGATTTCGTGAGACTGCTTCGTTCCTCGCAGTGACGACAGAACAAAAAATCGAACATTTTCGCAGTAACAGGCTTTTCAAACATTTCTTTAAAAGACTTACGTAATACATAACGAAAACTGAGGATAAAAATTGCATTTTTCAAATTCCTCCCCAGCCCTTACATTCGCAGCCCGAATAAGTATAAGACATGATAGAATTTTCGCAGAACATAGCGCATAAGCTGAGTATAAAGGAGCAGAACGTAATTGCAGTGCTGAACCTGCTGGCAGAGAATGCCACAGTGCCATTTATAGCCCGTTACCGCAAGGATAAGACAGGAGCCCTGGATGAGGTGGAGATCATGAATATAAAAGAGGAGGCAGATTTTCAGAAACAGTTCAGCGAAAGAAAAGCTTTTATAGAGACTACCATAAAAGACCAGGGCAAGATGACGGAAGCCTTACAGGCAAAACTGGATGCGGCCTCTACCCTTGCGCAACTGGAGGATATCTACCTGCCCTACAAACCCAAAAGAAAAACAAAAGCACAAACCGCCCGTGAGAACGGACTGGAACCACTGGCACTGAAAATACTGGAGCAAGGGCATTTTGATACTGCAACAGAGGCAGGCGGATATATTAATGAGAATGTAAAAACTGCTGATGAGGCCCTGCAAGGTGCAAGGGATATTATAGCCGAGATAGTGAATGAAGATGCGGAAGCCCGCGGAAAGATACGCAGGCTGTTTGAGCAGACTGCTACGGTGCAAAGCAAGGTATGGCCGGAGAAAGAACAGGAAGGCATTAAGTACAAGGACTATTTCGATTTCTCTGAGCCTATATCTAAAATACCTTCTCACCGCATGATGGCGGTAATGCGGGGATTTATGGAGGGTATACTGAAAATGAATATTGCCCCTGCCGAAGAAGATGCATTGCAGCTATTGGAGAAACAATATATAAAAGCCAGCAATGCCGCTGCAGAGCAGGTGAAGAAAGCCATAAGGGATGCCTACAGGCGCCTGCTGCATACCAGCCTGGAAACAGAGTTCAGGACGGCGCTGAAAAATAAAGCAGATGAAGAAGCTATTACCGTATTTGCAGAAAATTTGAGGCAATTGTTATTAAGCTCTCCGCTGGGCGGCAAGCATATGCTGGCGATTGATCCCGGTTACCGGAGCGGATGTAAAGTGGTATGCCTGGATGATAGCGGGGACCTGAAAAAGACTGACCTTATTTATATACATGAGCCCGGCAGGCTGTATGATGCCGAACATAAGATAAGGGCGCTTGTGAAAGAATATAAGACCGAAGCAATAGCCATAGGTGATGGTACGGCAGGAAGGGAGACGGAACAGTTCATAAAAAAACTGAACCTGGGCCTGCCCATATTTTTAGTGAACGAGGACGGGGCATCTGTGTACTCCGCATCGGAAGCTGCAAGGGAGGAATTTCCGGAGCAGGATATAACGGTGCGTGGCGCGGTGAGCATAGGCCGCAGGCTGATGGACCCACTGGCAGAGCTCGTGAAGATAGACCCCAAAAGCATTGGCGTGGGCCAGTACCAGCATGATGTGAACCAGTTCAGGCTAAAAGAACGCCTGGACCAGACGGTGATAAGTTGTGTGAACACGGTGGGCGTGAACCTGAACACGGCCAGCAAACATTTGCTGGCTTATGTAAGCGGTATAGGTGCAGGCATAGCCGAGAATATTGTTGCTTACAGAACAGAGATAGGACAATTTAAATCGCGCAAACAACTGATGAAAGTGCCGAGGCTGGGCAGTAAGGCTTTTGAACAGTGCGCTGGCTTTTTAAGGATAAAGAATGGTGATGATCCACTGGATGCCAGTGCGGTGCATCCCGAGGCTTACGAACTGGTGGGGAAGATAGCAGCGGAGATGGGTGTGGATGTGAAATCGCTGATAGGTAATGACACTTTGCTGAAACAGGTGGATGTAAAAAAATATGTTGGCCCTCAATTGGGTGAACATACAATGAGGGATATCATCAATGAACTGAAGAAGCCGGGACTTGATCCGCGCACAGAAGCACAGGCATTTGAGTTTGCGGAGATATACAGTATAGAAGATGTGCGCATAGGCATGGTGGTGCCGGGCATTGTTACCAACATCACCCGTTTCGGCGCTTTTGTGAACATAGGCGTGAAACAGGATGGCCTGGTGCATGTATCAGAGATATCGCACACTTATATCACCGACCCGAATGAGGCATTGAAGCTGAACCAGAAAGTAACAGTAAAAGTTACAGACCTGGACATAGCGAGGAAGCGCATTGCGCTATCTATAAAGCAAACACAGGATGCCCCTGCAAGAAAAGAAAAAGGAGCAACGCCCAAAGCTTTTAATAAAAGTAAGGATCCTGAAAAGCCTGTGAGCATGAATGATGCTTTGAGTATGCTGAAGAATAAGTTTGGGAAGTAGCTTAGTGCTACATCTTTTTATGCTTGCTATCCACAATTACTTTATACTTATCATATAGCTCAGTCAGTATTTTAAGCTTCTCGAAATTGGGTAGATTCAAAAAGTCTTTAGCAATGATGTCGTATGCTACAGGCTTGTTCATAAGATGCTCAGAAAAATGGGTGCTGGAATAGGTTCTGTATTCGTGCCCCATATTCTTTTGTACTATGTCCCCATCAATAAGTTCGTAGACAGAACTAGTATCATAACCTTTAGGGAAATAACTTA
>CAIYVS010000808.1 GCA_903929655.1 uncultured Bacteroidota bacterium
CAAAGGGTATGAAGTGGACGTCAGTCCGCACGAAAGGCCGCTCTCGCCAGAAGAACTCTCCAATTTCCTCAAGACCAAGCCGTATGATGCGGTGCTTTGCATGTTGAGTGACAAGATCGATGCCAAGGTTTTTGATGTCGCACCAAGCGTGAAGATATTCGCCAATTACGCCATCGGTTACGACAATTTTGATGTAGTTGAAGCGAAGAAGAGAGGCGTCTATCTCTCAAACACGCCGCATGGTGGAGTGGACCGCGTGGCTGAACATGCTTGGGCACTTCTTCTTGCTCTCACTTGCCATATTATCGAGGGTGATGACTATATGAGAGATGGCAAATTCACTGGTTTTGATCCGATGTTACTGCAAGGCATGAAGATCCGTGGCAAAGTTCTCGGTTTGATCGGTGCCGGCCGCATCGGGACGGAGGTTGCTAGGATCGGCGCGCTCGGATTTGGCATGAGGGTCGCATATCACGACGTCGTACGTAATGAAAAAATCGAAAGTATACACAATGCGACATATTGGCCAACGATCGAGGAAGTATTGAAACAATCCGACGTCGTTTCATTACACGTTCCACTACTCGACTCCACCAGACACCTCATCAATGCCGAAAGGTTGAAGCTGATGAAGTCAACAGCCTATCTCATCAACACTTCTCGTGGGGCTGTTATTGATGAGTCTGCCTTAGTTCAAGCACTAAAACTGGGGATCATCGCCGGTGCAGGAATGGACGTATTTGAGCATGAACCGGCACTCACCGAGGGCCTTAAAGAACTGAAAAACGTTGTGATTACGCCACATATCGCCTCTTCCACGATGGAATCACGTATGGATATGGCTAGTATGAGTGCCCAGAATATTATCGACGTGCTGGAGACTGGTCAACCTCGAGATATGGTACAATGACACTGTCTAATAGAGACAATATCATGGTACAAGGAGTCGAATTCGACGAGGAACAATCGAGATATGTCAGGCCGACGAATACGGGCGGTCCCAATAGTTTTGTTCGCCCGGAATATTCGCCGACTGGCAATGAGCCGAAGATGGTCCAATGGCTGATCCGCCACGGTTATGCCAAGTCACCGACGTCTGCCAATGTAATTTTATTGATCGTTGTTGCTCTGAACATTCTCATTGCTTATTTCGTTATTAAAAACTTTTTATAAATATTATATATGGCTCATTCAAAACGCAATGTTCAGCGCTTACCGACGTCGATCTATATCATATTCGCGGCTTGTGTCTGTGCCAACATCGCTGTCATAATCATTATGCTAACTTATTTCTTATAATGAGACACACAAATCACAGAGGTTTTACTTTGATAGAATTACTGGTCGTCATCTCGATCATAGGTATGTTGGCCTCGGTGGTGTTGGCAGGTGAAGTAAAGTCTAAGACTTATATTGATGTGCAATCTATTGCCCGTGATGTGATAGCTAAGATAGGCTATACCAAAAGCGAATACATGTTTGAGGCTAATTCGTGCGGCGTGTTCTCTTCTATTCATGAGCAATCACCTGATATTAACCAGGGTGTTGAGAAGAAAAAGAAGGAAGAGCAAGGTGCAGGTGACCAGGGTATGATGTTTGGTTATGCCACAAATGAAACCAGCAATTATATGCCATTAGCTCTGGACCTTGCGCATAACCTGCTGAAAGAGCTTGCCGTTATTCGCCGTGAAGGTAAAGAAATGAAATACTTGCGTCCTGACGCCAAAAGCCAGGTGACGCTTGAATATGGCGATGATAATAAGCCTACACGTATTGATACGATCGTTATCTCTACACAACATGATGATTTTGCGAATGAAAAAGAGATGCAGAAGCGCATCACCAAGGATGTAAAAGAGATCCTTATTCCAAGAATTATCAAGAGCTATCCACAGCTTAAAAAATTGTTCAACGATAAAATAAAATACCACGTTAACCCAACCGGAAAGTTTGTTATAGGCGGTCCGCATGGCGATACCGGTTTAACAGGGCGTAAGATCATTGTTGATACCTATGGTGGTAAAGGAGCACATGGTGGTGGTGCGTTTTCGGGTAAAGACCCTTCAAAGGTTGACCGTTCTGCAGCTTATGCCACGCGCCATATTGCCAAAAACCTGGTAGCTGCAGGTATTTGTGATGAGGTGCTGGTACAGGTATCTTATGCTATTGGTGTTGCAAAACCAATGGGCATTTATATCAATACGCATGGCACTGCGAAGGTGAAGATGAATGATGGCAAAATTGCTAAAATAGTGGAAGAGGTATTTGACATGCGCCCTTATTTTATTGAAACCCGCCTGAAACTGCGCCAGCCTATGTATAGCGAATGCGCGGCTTATGGCCATATGGGACGCGAGAACCAAACGGTTACTAAAAACTTCCGTTCTGCTGATGGTAAAACCAAAAGCGTAAAAGTGGAATTATTTACCTGGGAGAAACTGGATTATGTAGGGAAAGTGAAGAAAGCTTTCGGTATAAAATAAGATCAGGATTTACAGAATTTAAGAATTTTCAGAATTACGAAAGCTGCCTCAAAAAGGCGGCTTTCTTTATGCATGCTATCAAATGCTATACTTTTACATTATGGAAAACAGGAAACAAATGAATTTCAGATCGCGGGGGAACAGTTTTAAGTATGCGCTGAGGGGTATTGCGCAGGTTTTTAAACAAGAGCCCAATGCGCGTATTCATTTTGCTGTTACTGCGATCGTTTTAATAGCCGGTATCATTAAAGGTATCAGCCCGATGCAATGGGTTGCTATTTGCATTGTCATTGCGCTGGTATGGGTATGTGAGGCTTTTAATACTGCAATAGAATTGCTTTGCGATATGTATTGTGACCATAAATACCACCCTACTGTGAAGGTGATAAAGGATATTGCATCAGGAGCTGTTTTGATAGCTTCTGTTTTGAGTGTGATCGTAGGACTGATCGTGTTCTTATTTTAGCAATTACTTATACTGTTTTAAAGCCGCTTCGAGGCAATCCATGGCTGCATTAATGTCATCCTTGTTGAGGACGTAGGCCAGACGTACTTCGTCTTTTCCTTTACCAGGGGTGGCATAGAAACCTGCTGCAGGGGCCATCATTACTGTGGCGCCGTTGTAGGAGAATTCTTCGAGCAACCAACGGCAGAACTTATCGCAATCGTCAACAGGGAGTTTTGCCATAGCATAAAAAGCGCCGCCGGGCAAGGGACATGTTACTCCCGGCATGGCTTGTAACCTTTTTACGAGGAGGTCTCTGCGGGATGTATATTCTGCATGTACTTCGTCAAAATAATTTGCGGGGAGATCGACAGCAGCTTCGCCTAGTATCTGGGCAAATGTGGGCGGACTAAGGCGGGCTTGTGCAAACTTCATAGCTGCATCTAGCACTTGCTGATTGCGGGTGATGAAGGCACCTATACGTCCACCGCATGCGCTGTAGCGTTTAGATATGGTGTCCATGAGGATGGCATGCTGTTCGAGACCGGGTAAGGAGAGGGCTGAAATATGTTTACGGCCATCGTAGCAAAACTCGCGATAGGCTTCATCGCTGAAAAGAAAGAGGTTATGTTTGAGACATATTGCTTTGAGCACTTCCAGTTCCTCCATGCTATACAGGTAGCCTGTGGGGTTATTGGGATTGCATATCATGATGGCTTTTGTTTTTGCAGTAACTGCATTTTCGAAAGCACCGATGTGAGGTAAAGCGAATCCGTTTTCTATGCCAGAGGGTATGGGTATTATTTTAACGCCTGCGCTGGTAGCAAAGCCATTGTAATTGGCATAAAATGGTTCGGGTATAATGATCTCATCTCCCGGATCCATGCAACTCATTATTGCAAACAAGATAGCTTCTGAGCCGCCTGTGGTTACGATGATCTGGTTATAATTGATATTAATATCATTCCGTTTGTAATACTCAACCAGTTTTTTACGATAGCTCTCCATACCTGCGCTATGGCTATACTCCAATACTTTTATATTGGTATGGCGCACTGCATCCAGAATAGCAGGGGGGGTTTCTATATCGGGCTGGCCAATATTGAGGTGGTATACTTTAATACCTCGTTTTTTAGCAGCTTCTGCATAAGGAACTAATTTGCGAATGGGCGATGGTGGCATCATTTCGCCACGACGAGATATTACCGGCATGATTAAAAGTCAAAAGTGAAAATTCAAAGCGCAAAGGTAAAAAGTAAAAGGGTTAATTAGTTAAAAAGTAAAAGCATTCCCCTTTGAAAATTCAAAATTCAAAGCGAATAAGATTTAATTAGTAACTGTACCTTTTATGTAAAGCATGAAAAAATCACC
>CAIYVS010000809.1 GCA_903929655.1 uncultured Bacteroidota bacterium
AGCAGGTCACCGTCGGAGCCAGCCTCGCTCATGGCATTGCCAAGCAGATCGTCCGCGAAGGGCTTTCCGACGTCCTGGCATGGAAGAAATATCCAAGATCGATGCCTCTGTATCAGTATGTATGAGCGTAAATAACTCACTGGTATGTTGGGGGCTGGAAACATACGGTAATGAAGAACAAAAACAAAAATACCTTACAAAACTTGCCTCAGGGCAGGTGATAGGCGCTTTTCTGCTTAGCGAACCCGAGGCTGGTTCAGATGCCACCTCTCAGCGTACCACGGCAGAAGATAAAGGCGACCATTATATTTTAAATGGTACCAAGAACTGGATCACGAACGGTAACTCTGCTACATACTACCTTGTAATAGCACAAACCTATCCCGAAAAAGGACACAAAGGCATTAATGCCCTTATAGTACATAAAGACTGGCCCGGTGTAACCGTAGGCGCTAAGGAAAATAAATTAGGCATCCGGGGCAGCGACACACACAGCATCATGTTCCAGGATGTGAAAGTGCCGAAAGAAAACCGGATAGGCGAAGATGGCTTTGGCTTTAAATTTGCAATGAAAGTATTAGCCGGAGGCCGTATAGGCATTGCAGCCCAAGCCCTCGGTATTGCCAGCGGTGCGTATGAATTAGCATTAAAGTACTCAAAAGAACGCAAGGCATTCGGTACAGAAATATCCAATCACCAGGCCATTGCATTCAAGCTGGCAGACATGGCAACAGAAATAGAAGCCGCACGCCTCTTATGCTTTAAAGCCGCATGGACTAAAGATCAGCATCAGGATTATACATTATCAGCATCAATCGCAAAACTATTTGCTTCTGATATTGCGCAAAGAGTTACAAATGAAGCAATACAAGTGCATGGAGGATATGGCTACGTAAAAGAATTCCACGTAGAACGCCTCATGCGCGACGCCAAGATCACCCAGATATACGAAGGCACTAGTGAAGTGCAACGTATAGTTATAAGCCGCACCGTGTTAAAAGACTAACATAATGCACCTCGGTGCATTATGAATATTGTGTTTTTTAATGTTAATTAAATAGCCGGAACTATGGCCCCAAATACTTTTACTGCTATCATAGTAGATGACCTTCCCTATGCCATAGAAATATTATCTGCAAAACTGAAATACCTTTTCTCGAGCATTAACGTTATAGGGAAATTTACCTCCTGGGAAAATGCACTTGAAGGATTGAATAATCTCGATCCCGACATCGTGTTCATGGATATATCAATGCCTGGCAAAAGCGGCATGGACATCCTGAGGATGGTACCAACGCTACAAGCTGAGATTATATTTATTACAGCACATAAAGATTATGCAAGGAGCGCATTTGACTTTGCAGCATCAGGGTATATTCTTAAGCCCATCGATGACCTGGAACTTACAATTGCGGTAGAGAAAGCAATGGAAAGAACCAAACATAAAAGGCTCGCAAAACAACATGTGGATCTCTTCCTCCTCTATGACAGGTGCAGCTGGTGGTGTTGTTTCTGTTATTGGCAGAGCTTCATTTGTTTCTTCAATCACAGTGGGTGCAGTTGTAGCAATTGGCTCTGGTTCTTCAAGTTCTGCAAAGGCAGTTGTTGAAATAGGTTTGGATCTTGGTGTTGGTCCAAATGATGATCTGGTGGATTGACCAAACTTATTTTGTTTTCTGTTCCAATTGTTGGCAAGAAGGTTGGACTTCACT
>CAIYVS010000810.1 GCA_903929655.1 uncultured Bacteroidota bacterium
ATGCCAAAATTTTGGTATTGGAGCATAAAGTCAGATCTTACACAAGAGGAGGACGACATCATAAAATTGATTATTAGTCAAACAAACGAGTTTCACTTCTCCGATGCTGTCAAAAAAGAGCTATTTTAGTGCAAAACTTTGGAAGAATTAATTGACAAACTTATCAGGCTGCACCCTGAAGAAAAGGAAGTCTTTAGTACTATTGTGATTGACCAAATAAACTCAGTGGCTTCTGCCTTTCGAAACTGGAACTCAGAAGTTGACCGCTTGAAGAGGGAAAACAAATCAATAGAAAATGCTTCATAAAAAAATGTAAAGAAATACAAGATTCCAAGCTAAAAAATAGTTCCACTCATAAAATAATACAAACGGCTTGGATTAAGCTATGTTTTGAACTCTTCCTACCAAATTGAGCAATAATTAATCGGAAGGATTTCCAATCCTTAAAAGCTGAGCTTAGATTTTTATAATCATGGAACGGTAACTCCTTCATAAATCCATTATGCTGAATAGCTGTAAAAAAAGGTGAGCGTTAGAATATAGTTTTAGCAATTCTTTTTGTTTCTTCTTGAACAAAAATGTAAATAGACGCCACAAATGGCAAATAAGTTCGAATAGATTAAGAAACAATGGACACCGTCAACGATCACTATTAAAAGTCACTATCGCATATTATTTGTTCGAGAGTTTTTTGAATCCTCATTTGATTTGGTTTAAGTAGGAAAAGCAGAGAATATTTCTGATGTTCTCAATAGTATTTCCAAAGCGTTCGATGAGTTTTGCTTGGCGAAAAATCAATAAAGGCTCAAGAAGTTCATTTATAAAGAAAATGATGAAAATGTCATAGCCTTTCAGCGCCTTATTGTTCAAGCTTTCGAGGTCGAAGCAAATGCCTGCGTCAGGAATAAACAGCCAAAATTGGTCGCCCGACTATTCAAGATCGAAGGTATCGTCGAAAATAATACGTTGGCTGGGAAGCACGCTAACTTCAAAGAGTATCTAAAGTCCAACCATTATAATAAGTAACTTTTGCCTTGTAAAATTGACGAAGCTGATCAGACTGTGAAGTTCGACTGGTCGCCAGAGGATTTCCTTAAAATTGCCATTCCGGTATTATACCCTCAGACAATAAAGGTGATGCTGAAAAGAATATAAGAACCGTTACGCTCTATGATACTTGCAAAACAAAATGAAGTAATTGGTGCTTTTACAGAGGGCTATATTAAGCTGCTAGTGTACGAAAGTCCGAGTTTTTAAGTTAAGACAAGAAATATTGTAGGCAAAGACACTTTCAAAGAATAAGCAATCCGTTATAACATAAGCGGAGCAGACTCATTTTTAGTTTTTAATGAAGGATTAAATATGAATAAAGTAAAATAATGGAAGCAAAACCAAAGGGATTAAGGCTTAAAATCAGAGAATAGTGTTGCCAGTTCGACCAAGTAAGGATAAAGCAAAGGAAATACACCTCCGTAAAACAAAGAAGAGAACGATTCAAAGATAGAAGTGAAAAAAGTGGCTTCTTTGCGCCGGAACTTGAACAGTATTCTTAACAAATGCAGAAATAACCCCAATAAATATTATTTTGCAATTCCAATTCAGATAGAAATTGAGAAAGAAGTTTAGAAAAAAAAGGTTTCCTTAATTAGTCAAGGTATTGATTTCATGCTTGTAAGATATAACTATAATCAACAAATATTCGAGATTACAACTGTCGATGTGACTATACAGCAAAAAGGCCTAAAGGGAAAGGTTGATGGAGCACTTGAAATGCTGAAAAAATTGTTGAGGAAAGTCCCAATGTATAATAAAATCTAAGATCTAAAGCCAAAGTAAAACTAAATCATATCGCCATAAATAGTTGAAAGCATCGATGATTCCCTTGACTAAGAGGATAAAAATTATTACAAAATAAATCATGTCGTAATTTGCCCTTAAAAATATTGCCGAGATCCAAAAGTTTTTTCAAATAATCTTTTATCAGTGAATTATTATCCGATCGAAAAAATAGAATTCTTCGATTGCCAAAACACGCTTCTTCTAAATAGATTCAACGAATGGAAATCGATAACGCTATACGGGGACTAATTTTGACCATGATGAATATATCATTAAATTCCTTAGTTTTATGATGATTAATTGATTGCTTCTTTAAGAGAGGAAGAATCATTTGAGGATCGAACCTTTTTCATCAGTTTAAGGCTATTGTATGAGATTCTTGTGTAAGATGAGTGATGTTTGCATTAGTTTTCAGATGTTTAATCTGTCACTTTATAAGTAAACTGATTCTCATTAAAGCATTGCTTAAAAGCCCATTTTCACCACGTGACTATTGAATTGCTGTTAAACTCAGATTTATTCGTTGATACTCTACGAATTTAAGACAAATTCGGTTTTCATCCTTATGATCCAAGAAATATAATGAGAGACTTAATGGCTTACTAAAATAATCAAACTAGTGCATGATAGAAGATTTCTTTTATCTGATGTCATCAGCTGAAATAGTTGAAAAAGAGATCCAACTTCGAGAGAAAGCACAATGCTTATTCTTTGATAAGGCCAAATTTAAGCGTTAATGTTGAATCTCGCATGGGAGGAGGTAAATTTGTGGAGACATAATAATGATAGGAGCCACAGTCGCCCGCCCGCCCGCCCTCCATGAGCCCGCCAGTCAATGATCCATTTCCCACGGCTATCAGTTCATGCGGATCTGGTACTCTCCGTTCTTGGTGAGGTACTTGACCCAGGGGGAGGCCTTGTAGCCGGAGCGGTCGACGATCTTGAGGTAGCGCACCTGGAAGCCGGAGACGGTGAAGAAGGGGATTTCGAAGTGGATGTTGATGGGCTGCTTCTTGTAGAGGTTGCGCTTGGGCGACTCGATGGTCGGCAGCTTGAAGTCTGCGCTCAGGACGTACTCCCTGCATCGGCGGAGGCGTACTTGTGGCCCGCGAACTGCTTCACAGTCCACTTCAGGGCGTTGTGCTCGGGCACGTAGACTGCGCTGCCGGTCGGCGTGTTGAAGCTCGGACTCTCCACGTCTTCGGGGACGGGCACGTAGATGTCCACGTTGTTGGCGATGCTCTTTTCCTTGTAGTTGCTCTTCACCTTGATCACGAAGCGGATGCGGGTGTTCGACGGCGACTCCACGATCACGTCGACCGTGAACAGCGGCTTCACTCTGATGTCGAGTCGGTAGCTCATCAGTTCGAACTTTCCGTCGGGGGGGATGAAGGTCACGAGGCGCTCGTTCTCGAAGCGGCCGAGACGCACGCACTGGTGGAACTTGATATCGTTGAACTCGACGGCCTTGTTCTTGGAGGTGCGGCCCTGCGCCTCGTAGTAGGCCTTGTCATTGAGGCCCAGCTTGAGGTCGGGCATGCCTGAGAGCTGGCAGTCCGCGTTGACCACGCCGATGATTTCGCTCCTGACGATGTTGTTGGCAGGACCGATGGGGACCAAGCGTTAAGGCGCTTTCTTTCATGAATTGTTCATTAATAATTATCATGGCAATTAATCGGCGAAGAGTCATGAAATACTTCTAAACAAACCAGCAATCACCCCAAAACGTTGACCTTTTCGCCACTGATCAACATAATTGCCGTCTTGTGTCTCCATGCATAATTATAGTTAGCGTTAAGTACTTTCTTTCTCCATATATCTTTCATCGCTTGGCCTCTGCGATACGATTTTAAGCAGTTTAGCATGAATGTGCTTTTGTATATTTTTAGGGAGTTTTCTCGAACATTTTAAATTATTTATGTCCATGACTGATTGAGGGCTGATATATCTTTTATGCTTTCGCTGCTCCAAACTGCGAAGTGGATGCATAGGGCGCTGCGCGTCCATAGCCTCACTGTCCCCAAGTACAGCTTCTCAGAGGCACCCCCTTCTGCCCACCCCTCTTCAGCGCAATTAGCTGCACAAATATTAGACGCATCTGCAGCAACTCCAAAGTCTTCAGGCAGCAATTAGGACGCCGGTCTTCCACGGAAACGCATAACTCTCTCGGAAGTGGCGCAAAAGGCACTATGTGCTTCGGAAGTGATCAAAATTATCCTTTAGTCACAACCTCCCGAATCGATACAACAATCGCTCAGGGATAAAATCTTGAAACACCAATATTTGCAACAAGACTGTGGACTCGACCTCGTTCTCGAAGACAAATACAAGAATCAAATTCTCGACTATTTTAAGGATGGAGTGCAGATCAATTCCACTGTATATAATCAGGAAAGGGTCCGTTAGGCTATTTTGGGCCAAAAAAAGACCATTTTCTTCCCAACAAATTCAGTCTCCACTTTTATCTTCAACAAAATTAATATTCAAAAGCCTCATTTTTTGGTGGGTTCCTACGGCATCGGAAAGACCTTTTCAATTATTCTCTTTGTTGAACTTGCCTCCCATGTGAACCGTTTTGGTCAGCCTTGGCCTGGGGCTCATCGGGCAGGGGGGCAATGACGTCCCCTGGTGAGGCCCCGATGAGTGTGATCCCC
>CAIYVS010000811.1 GCA_903929655.1 uncultured Bacteroidota bacterium
GGTAACAGTCTCACTATACACAAGCTGCCCCATCATATTCAGGACTTCGATTGTTACATATCTGCTATCAAAGCGAGGTGTCTTTATATTGAAGCTTCCGTTGTTAGGGTTCGGATACATTCTGAAATCACTTACTCCATTTTGAACATTTACAACATTTACAGGCATCACACTCACCACAATAGTATCCCATGTCATTACTCCACACAGCGTTTGTTTAACAACATATGTAGTCGTGGTGTCCGGCTTCACCCAAATACCGCCGCTTGTGCTGTCTATTAATCTTAGCCCGGAGCTGTCTTTGTACCAGGTGTATGGCAGGGCTATTTCTCCTAACAAAATACTGTCGCCTTTATAGATGCTGGTATCATTGCCTGCAAAAGCTATATGATCACTTTTTATTACACTGATATCATCCACCAAATAATAAGATCCGCCACCTGCGTTTTGGTTTGTAACGATATAAGAAGTATGTGAAATATCATAAAAGTTTCCGATTGTTATAAATTTTTCGGTTCCATTAGCTATAAAACTTCCTTCGACCTTTACCCAGTTGAGCGTATCACTGATAATACCAGTTTCAACAATCTGTGGTGTATATTGTGTTTGGGGAAGCCCAGATGTATGAATAGCTGTGTCGATTTCCCCATTATCAAGATATGCGCCAATGTAATTAATACCATACTTCGCTCCTCTTTGTTCTAGAGTTACAAAAAACGTAACACAATAAGATTTTCCGGCAATCAGAGGCTTATATAAACGTCCTTCCAAATAATCTCTCTGGTAGATATTTGACAATAGCGATGAATCAGTGAACATGACTACTTGAGCCATTCCGTTACCTGTTCGGGGATAATGATAATAATATGAGGTTAATGGCACTCCGGTAATAGCATTTGATCCAGCACAAAGATTGCAATACTCTGGTACACCCGAGCCTATACCAGAAGTATCAATAGAACTCCAATGAACTGCAAATTTTATCTGATCTGCTTCCCATGGACAGGTATCATATATTTCTAGGCTTGGATTAATAACATAATTAACCTGGGCTTTTATCTCTTTAGCACAAAAAAGCAGTAGGTAACACATCCATAGGAATGCTACGCCACTGCTTTTTAATATATTGTTTTTTACTTCCACTTACCGCTAATTTACGATAAATTTCAATGTATAGTCCTTTCCTGCCGAATCTCGCAGCACTACCAGGTATAAACCGGGGCTCAGGTTTTGCAAATACATAGCGCTCATACCACCTGCAAACAATAATTGCTTTTTAAACATATGCTGCCCCAGCCCGTTCAGCACCTCCACCGGGTTCTCAAAGCGCAATCAGAGCGTCATTGCGAGGTACGAAGCAATCTCGAGACCACAGGGAATCCCACCTGGAATTTGGATTTTACGATTGGAAATTTTACTCCTTTATAACCTTCCTCACATCCCTACTCCCATCCTCATAAACCACCTCCAGAAAATAAACCCCTCTGGCAAGCTCATCAATTTTTATTCCACTCGTCCCGCCACTGCGGGAAGGCACGAAGCAATCTCGTATCAATACCTTCCCCTCTATACTTGTTATATTTACATGCGCATCTTCAGTTGTCTCCACATGCAAAACAGAACCCACCGGGTTCGGCCACACAGCAAACTCCCCCTTCAGGGGGTTGGGGGGTATCCCCGTCGTTGTCAAACTATTACTCCCCGCACTATCCGGGCTCGCACAAGCCCCGCAATGCACCACCACGCTCATATGCTGTCCCGCACCAAGAGTATCTATATAAGGATTACTTGTTGCGCCGGGTATCAAGACATTATTCCGGAACCATTGATATGTTGGGCTGGGGCAATTAGTGGCATTAGCAGTAAAAGTATCCGTATGCCCCGCAGGTATAATGGCTGGTAAAGAACTGATACTTACTGTGGGTGTTACAAGCGGGTCGATGTTTACATCTATTGTATCAGGTTTAGAAATACATCCATTCAGTATAGCCTTAACAATATATTTTCCCGAATCACTTACTGTCACATTCGTTCTCACAGCATTCTGCACAGCAGAAGTAAAACTATTCGGCCCCGTCCAACTATAAGTAAGTCCTGACTGCAAATTGCTAACAGCAAACTGCAAACTATCACCCGCACATATCGGCCCATTACTGCTAGCAAAGGGTTTGGCTGGCTTTACATGCAAACTCACAAATATTGAATCTGTTATATGACAGCCATTTTGGAAAGTGTCTGTAACATAATATTCACCGGAATCGTTTAGTGTAACACTAACTATTGTATTGTTTGCGCTTGTCGAATTGAAACTATTAGGTCCGTTCCATGTAAAAGAACTAACACTCGAAGCAGTATCATTTAAGTGCAGACTGTCGCCAGTACAAAGAGGGCTATTACTGCTTAAGCTATGGTAAGGAATGGCTTTTATATGTATACTAAACCCATCATATTCAGAAGTGTCCATAGGGCTACTGGACACAATACGTATTCGATAATGAATACCTGCAATAGTATTAAAGGGAATTGTACAGGATATACTGCCTGCAGTATTAGTATTTGCCATGCCAATATTCACGACACTTGCAAAACTGCCGCTGCTGTCTGACAATTGTACGGTAAATGTATTAGACGATTGAAAATTGCTGGATACGACAGAGGGAACAGAAAAAGTATCTCCTGCACAAAAAAGGGTATCAGTAAAAGAATTGCTGATCATAACAGAAGTATCAATGCCGAATTTTGCCAGGTAATTGTCCCATCCACCACCCAAAGTACTTTGATAAGCGCCCGCGGTAGCTATATGGCTTGTGCTGTTGGTTTGGCCTGTAATATATACGTTGCCACTATTGTCGCTGCATACTCCATAGAAATTAGTTTCAATACCAGTCCCCCCGAAATAAGTTCCCCACCACCGCTGCCCGCTCGGAGTGAATTTCACTAAAAAAGCATCACTTAAATTATAGGATATAGAACACGAATCACAGCTGGTTTGATAAGATCCGATAGTCGCAATACCTGAATTATCACTGGTATATCCTGTCAGGTAAACATTTTCGGAATGGTCGCAGCTTATGCCTTCTAATAAGGTATTGTTTCCGCCAAAAAAAGTAGCCCAGATCGGTATCCCTAAAGGACTGAACTTGGCAAGTGCTGATCGTACGCATGTGCTTTGATAGCATCCCGGTGTAATAAAATTATAATTGCTGTTGCCGCAATACATAGTATTAAAGGAACCACCAAAATATACATTTCCTGAAAGGTCGCAGGCTAATGCAGATGGAACAAAAGTATAATATGTTGCCCATATTACTGAGCCTGCATTGCCAAATTTGGCTAAAAAACCTCCTAAACCGAGTGTATCCTGGTAAGCGCCAATTGTCGCAATATTACTATCACTGGCAGTTTGCCCGCCTAAAAATACATTTGCGCCATCACATGCTATCTCAGCATCTAACTCAGCGTAGTAACCACCGAAATAAGTCGCCCATAAAATACTTCCTGAGCCACTGAATTTTGCTAAAAAAATATCTGTAGCCGTACTACTGCTGTTTGCTCCTTTAATTGTCTGATAAGCTCCCGATGTAGCAATATGGTTAGGGCTATCTGTACTGCCACAGATATATACATTTCCAAAACTGTCACATGCTACAATTCCTTGCTCATACATTTGTTCGCTACCACTACCATAATAAGTGCTCCATTGCTTATTGCCTCCGCTGTCAAATTTCGCTATATATGCATCCGCTTGTCCAGCCGCTCCATAATGTACAGTTTGGTAAGCGCTGCTACTGGCTATATTGCTTGAGCTGGTAGTAACGCCTGCCAGAAATACATTTCCTGCTCTGTCGCATGTTATTCCATCACCATCATCATCTCCGGCTCCCCCAAAATAAGTGGCCCAGCGCAAAGCACCTCCACTACTAAATTTGGCGATATATGCATCGTAGTTGCCTGCATAGCTGGTCTGGTATGCACCAGTTGTAGCTATATTGCTTGTGCTTGTCGTGGAACCTGCTAAATACACATTGCCAAATGTATCGCAAGCACTTGAGCTCCAATGTTCAGTCCCACTACCGCCAAAATAAGTAGACCAGGCTAGTATAGCAGGGTCAATGGTTAATGTTCCTTTATAGTGCTCGGTATGGAAACTGAGTATCCTGTTTTTTAAAACAAATTCAGATCTTACGGTTTTACCTCCTTCATCGTAACTGTAGGGGGCATGCTCAGTCACCGCACCCATTTTGGTATTAGCTGTTATATCACCCTCTTCATCCAGCCCCAATTTATCAGCACCACCATATTTCAGTTGTATATCCCTCACATCGCCCCCTTCATGCACCACAAAATCATACTCAAATCCACCCATATCCACTGTACCCTCATTGCTGACTTGATCCGCAATCTCCCGAGAATTAGCTTTGTGGTCAAATCGACTTCCTACATACAGAATCCAATCAATGTGAGGATAAATATTTTTGTACGTTATCTTTTTATAGGAATTTGCAATTGCGCCATAATCTCCCAAAGGATAAGTGTAATAATGTTCCTGATAAATTTGTTTTTCTTCCCTGATTATTTCAGCGTTATGATTAGCTCCCAGTAATTTAACATCCATGCGCTGCATTAAAACTTCTACCGACTTCTCCGAAAGAAAAGAGGAAGTGTTTTTCTGATCGTGTCCAGGTTCATCTATTTTAGAGGACTTAGATGAGGCCTCTTTATACCATTGGTAATGCATTTCTCCATTGCCAACAAACACATTCAAACCTTTCCCTGCACTCAGTTTAAACTGAATATCATTTCTTGCATTTCCAAATTGGTCTGTTACCTGTCCCTTATTTTCAATAAAACATAAACGTCTCGTTAATAAATTAGCTTTTCCTTGAGCTTGGGTACAATTAGGATGAAGTAGAAACAATAATACAAGGGCAAATAAATATTGTTTCATAGGCTGTATTGAGAACTGCTTTATAAAGGTACAAAATTTAATATTATTTATACTTAGTTCTAGGATACCATGGGGAAATCGAACTCTAAATATTTTTTTTACCCCAAAAAACTGGGTCCTTAATTTCCAGATACCTCAATTTTTTTCCCTAAAAATACCCCCACCCTTTATATAGGTGCGTTTTTAACTACTACTCCGCTTGATAGCCCCTCCTTGATTCGGACGCTCGGGGCTACGCCCTGGGTTCAATGAAAATTATTATTAACCACTTTTAAAATCCATTAAAAATTATGGTAACAGTTACAGGTTATAACCTTCGTACAAAGGAAGGTTCAGACAAATCATTTATTACCCTCCAGATTGAAGGAAGTCTTGAGATGGTGCAATCTCAACAAACAGGGCGTTTCTATGCGACTACACGAAGGTGTAGTATATCCAGCACATTTGATGAAGCAACGGCTAAAAGAATGGTAAGTGCACAGATATTAGGAAATATTGTCCGTGTGGAATGTGAACAGTACTAATATACTGTGCCTGAGACAGGTGAAATAGTTAATCTAACCTACACGTGGGATTATCAGCCTGAAGAAGCAAAGGTTAGGGAAAGAGTGTTGGATGTGGCTTAGTAAATAGGGGCAGTGTAAAAGCTGCCCTTTTCAATTTGCTTAATGAATGAACTAATAAAATCTCATCAAAACATCTTCCAGTTATTTGCATACTCAGCAGTGGCCTCCAAGGTATTATACATTGTGATAGGCGAAAACCCTATTTTCTCTAACTGGTTTTTAATTCCTACTCTATTGGTGATACGAAAAATAATCATGTCTGTCAGGTTTGGTGTTGAAGGATTAATTCCTCTATAGCTATCAGTTGCCTTTTCGTAAGGATGAATTGTAAACATTCCCCTTTGATTATAAATTCTACTGTCAATGAAGTCTGATGCATAAACAGTTATCTCATTTATATCAAAAGGATTTATCTCGGATGAGTCTGGAGTGAACGCCCCAGTATAACTGTCATCAGTAAATTTACAAGCATAGACAACAGAAGGTTCAGATGAAATTTCCTTATCACAAGCGAAATACAAAGCAATAAATGGACTTCCTGACCAATCTAATAATCTTGTCTTTAGCCTGTAATGTTGAGCAATTGCCAGTAGATCAATATCCTTCAATTGACTTAAATAAAGCCCATGTAAAGGAAGAGATCGCTTAAACATACGGAATCCTTGCATTTCATCATTAAACAATCCATTTTTGCTCTTATCTCGTCCGATTGTGGGTAACAAATCAACAGTTTTAATTGGATTCTGACCTCTAAATAACCAGTGGGGATATAGCAGATCATACTTAATTATTAGTTCAAAATACTCTTCCATTGAATTTATATCAACAACACTAGGTATACAACTCATAATCATTTAATTATTAATCATTAAAGATACATTACAATGGAACTACTACAAGCCTCTCGTAAGAAGGCTAAAATTAAATTAGGACTCCAGGGTCCCTCAGGTTCTGGCAAGACAAAATCCGCACTATACATTGCATACGGTATCTGTGGTGCATGGGATAAGATTGCCGTGATAGATTCTGAAAATAGGTCAGCAGACTTATTTGCTGACCTTGGAAAGTATTTTGTATTGCACTTTCCACCACCATTCTCCCCAGAACGTTATGTTGAAGCAATCGGCGTATGCCTCAATGCAGGTATGGAAGTTATCATTATTGACAGCATGACCCATGAATGGGAATTTATTCTCGAAAAGCATGGTTCAATGTTAGGCAACTCGTTTACAAATTGGTCAACGTTAACGCCGAGGCACAATTCCTTCATACAAGCTATCCTACAGGCTGATATACATATTATCGGTACCATGAGGGCCAAACAGGAATATGTATTAACTGATAAGAACGGGAAGCTGGTACCTGAAAAACTGGGTCTAAAGGGCATCCAAAAAGATGGCATCGACTATGAATTCACCCTTGTATTTGACCTTGACATCAGCCTACACGCCAAGGTATCAAAGGACAGGACGCAATTATTCTTTGGCAAGCCCCTATTTATTCCTACAATAGAAACTGGTAAGCAAATTATCGAATGGTGTCTATTGGGTGAAGAAGGGGTAATAACCCTCGAAGATGTTATCAGGAAGATACAAGGCGCAACCACCACAGCGGAATTAAGCAGCATCTATTATGCCCATCCAGTATACCAGAACGTACTCAACAAACATTTCACACAACGTAAACAGCAATTACTTAACCAAAACAATAATCACAGCAATGGAATTACTACAAGTCAACAATAAAGAACCCATGCAGGTTAGTTCCTTGATTCCCATGGTAATCGATAAAGTCCAGGTATTATCGTCCGCAAAACCATTTATAGAAGCCAATACTATTGCCAGCAGTCTGGAGGACATTAAACAGGGCCATATTATCCCCGTCTTTATTAAGGATAACGAGCCAGTCATTAGCCATTATGAGTTCATAGAAAGCACCCTGGAAATGGTTGCCGATATCTTCCACGGAGAACATATTTTAAGGCCTAATATAAGGCTGTCGCACCCAATTAAGGGTAGGGTGCCTGAGGCCAGGAATAAGCCAGCCATGGAGCTCCTGGAGGGCGAGAAAACGATATATTACGAACGGATGGCATTTGTTGTGGAGATACCCTCCATTCACACAGATATTGGTGGTAACAGGCTCAATTTGACTATCGGAGGGGTAAAGTCATACAACCTTGACAACCTTTACAACAAGTCAGGCGCTGACCAGCACTTCAAGGTATTTGCAGGCTTTCAGAACACCGTATGTACCAACTTGTGCATTTCCACAGATGGATTCCTGGAGAACATGCGGGTTAAAGATTTAGGCCAGTTGCAAGCGGAAATTCATGAGTTCCTGCGGGATTATAATGTGGTGAACTATGGGCAGGAACTAAAAGCCCTGGAGGACTATTCTTTAAGTGAGCAACAGTTCGCCAATCTCATTGGAAGGTGCAGGATGTATAAATTCTTACCGGAGGGAGCTAATATTGCTCCACTTTTGTTTGGTGATGGCCAGATTAACACCGTATGCAAGGATTATTACGATGACAGGACTTTTTCAAGGAGCAAAGATGGCAGCATAAACCTCTGGAGCCTGTACAATTTGTTTACCGGGGCAAACAAGAGCACCTACATCGATAATTTCCTGGACAGGAGTGTAAATGCCTTCCAGTTAGCACAGGAGCTTAAAGGAGCTCTAATGAACAAATCTGAGTGCTGGTATCTTAATTAATAACCACTTAATTTAATTCCCATGGTCAAGGTCAGTTATTGTGACTACAGAAGTATTCTTGTCATAAATGGGCTTGGCAAGATCAGGAAACTATACGTTCCCTTCAAGGTTAAATGCATCCAAAATGCAGGAACTATCAGTGTAAATGCCTCAGTCTACGTGGAAGAGGTTGGCACCACAAGCAAAGATGAACTGGTATATTTCATCGCAGGCGTAGCCTATTACCACTCCAGTTTCAGGATTGAAGCTAAATTCTAGTCAACACACATCTAGCACTATCATTTATGTTGCAGAAAAACCTTCCACTTAATGAGAGAAGGGGGCATGCCTATATATCTATGAAGTATGGATGTCGGATTAGGAGAGTTATGTTGTATTTTCTTTACTGCTTGGTCGGTCACTCTATTTATCTATGTTTGGAGCGACTGATTGGCGGATTTCTTTTGAGACGGACTCCCTCTCTAACTTAAAGTCCCCTGAAAAGTAAATATCCTGTTTAGTCGGCTAGTCAGAATAAATCTAAATGACTGGTCGACAATAGGATTTCCTATGTAGATTAATCTTTATGATAAAATCCTTAACTTTAGATATCAATATATACATATCATGTGGGGATTAAAAAAAATTATGGATGAATTTGCAGATGAGACCGTTAAGCATTTTATGGACCTTATCATAACGGCAGCATTTAC
>CAIYVS010000812.1 GCA_903929655.1 uncultured Bacteroidota bacterium
ATTGTCGCAAAGAACAAATTCCTTAGCCAGTTTGTGAAGTACCTTAAGGGCCCCGTTCTTGAAATAGGTCATTGCAGACAGCCCCTGCTGTCGGCAGGAATTGTATGTGGTAAAAAAACCGGAATTAGTAGCAGGATAAGTCTGTGGCTGTGCTTGTATTTGTCCTATCAGCTCTCCATTAGCATACCCGGATGTATAAGTGGCATTCCGATTACACGGGAAAGCTGGTTCGCCTGTAACCGTAAAGATCGGGCCGAACAAGTCGGGCATCATACCATCGCCAAAATCATGCGTGAAATCATGCGCCAGGGGTTGGAAGGGATCGACTGGAGTGGGGAAATATTTTGGGTTATCCTCCTCGCTAGGTGGATTAAGCGGATCATGGAGGTTATAACACTCTTCTTTAAACTTACCGTCCTTATCGAAAAGACCATTTGCATTTTGAAAATCGCCAAACAGGTGGTCGAAGGAACGGTTTTCAAACATCAACACAACAATACGTTTGATATTTCCCAGTCCATCATAGACCAGGTCTGAATTTTGTTTCATGGGATTCTTTTTTAGTGATAACTAATATAATATAACTTATTCAAGAATCCAAAATTCTTAAATTTCCTTTACTCTTTATATTAATTTCCCAATCAAACCAGGCAATACATCAATCCCTGTATCCCGGTTCTATTCCGCTGCCAATAAAATAAGATATCCACAATGCTCCATTTTTGGCACATAAATTGCGCCATTTAATTGCCTGCCCGGCCAACGGACCTGGCATTTTCCACCAATGTTATTTTGGCAGAAAATATAAAACCTGGAGCTCTTTGACACTTGTCTCGCCGTGGCGGATATTGAAATGAAATAATGAGTATAAAAAACAATCATGCCAACTTTTAAAACCCGATTTTTTACTATCCACATTTTCTCTAAAAATATTTTTCCGAAAAAAACAGCAAAAACGTCCTAAATCCTTTACTGGAAAGGTTTTCCACTTTCAAAAGCAGGAAACAAACCGGAAAAAAGAGGAAAAAAGCGGCAACAAACCGGAAATAAAATTGTGGATATCTTCCTGTTGTTGATTTTAAGAATATCCCCATAAAGGACTAAGCAATGATATTGCATTTTATTATTTATCCTGTATTTTTAATTTTCCTTAAATAAATATCCATGATTGGCATATTCAATTGGGCACTTTTTATATACGCCCTGTTACAATTAGGCTGTCAAAATAATACGGCAAGCAAATTAATTCCATTTACTGTTGGTGACAACCAGTTTGCATATATTAATGGGAAAGGAAAAACACCTTTCGAAACAAAATTTTCAATTGCACAATGTTTTAGTGAAGGTTTGGCCATTGCTTCCCCTCTGGGAGAACATCCGGGTATAGGTTTTATTAACGGGAAAGGAGTATTCGTTATACCGCCGGTATATTCCGACGCCACACCTTTTAACGAAGGCATAGCAATTGTGTATGCTGACAATACATCAATACAGGCAATTGACAAAACAGGGAAAGTATTATTTTCTTTGCCCGATGCCAATGTAGCCGGTAGTTTCAGCGAAGGCCTCGCACCATTTGCGGTATTAAGCGGCAATTATTTAAAATGGGGCTTTGTAGATAAAACCGGGAAAATAGTAATAGCCGCCTAATATACCGATGTACTTCATTTTCAGGGAAATGTATGTGCAGTAATGGATGATAATAATAAATGGGGCTTGATAGATAAAAATGGAAAATTGACAGTCAACTATCAGTTTGATGATATCAGGTACAGTTCAGACGGCAAGTGGACAGCAGCAATAGGTAAAAAATACGGGGTAATAGACATGAATGGCAAATTCATTGTCAATCCTCAATTTGACGATATTATTTTCGATAAGGACATGCTGATCGTAAAGCAAAACAAAAAATGGGGTTGGGCCGATAAGGATGGAAAAATCATTATTGAACCCCGGTTCGACCACACTTCTTTTTTTGGTGATAGTAAATATACGGCAGTAGCTATAAAACATCTCTGGGGTTATATCAATAAAAAAGGCGAGATGCTGATCGAACCAAGATATGATTTTGCCTGTGCTTTCGACGGAGATATGGCATGGGTATCAGAAACTGATTTTAGCGGCTTTATTAATAAAAAAGGCGATAACGCCTTTAGCATGAACGGCTTCATCACATTCGATTATCCATACTTCGGGCATAATAAGGTAAAATTAAATGCCAGTATTTTTACCGTAAAAAATGGGGTGCTGAATAATGTACCCAAATATGTAGCGCTGAACTATCTCTACGACCTGAACCTCGCCGATTCCATTTATCTGAAACCGCTACTCAGCCCTCGCTCATATCCTTACATGGATTCATTATGCAGGATGCCACACGATGCTAAGGAACTCAATAACCCCTATATGAAAACAAAAAGCATCATAAAAAACATAAAAGAAAGCAACGACAGTGCCTATGTCACCTACAATACTCCTGCAGAACCAAAAGATAAAACGCTGCTCTTAATAAAACAGAATGG
>CAIYVS010000813.1 GCA_903929655.1 uncultured Bacteroidota bacterium
ATCCACTCAATGGTGAATCGTTTCAAAAAATGATCGGGAATGTTATTCGTTTTTCTTTTGGAATTGTTGGAGCATTATTTTTTGGCATGTTTGTGTATGGTGGTGTGGTGTGGATGAACTGGATGCAGAGGGAAAGCATAGGGATGCTTGGGTAAAAGTGCCCGATCCTGCAATATATCCCGAACATGCCGACACTATCCGCAAACGCAAATCTCAACTTTCTGCAAAGTTCTCACCCAATTTATTTCAAGAACCTAAAACTGAATCGCCATGTTAGTAGCAACATCATTACAGCGCAGCTTCTCTTTCAAAGAGAAAGAACAGGAAATCAAACTGGCTGACCCTTCACCCTCGTTCAGCCCCGAGGCGGTGCTGAACTTTTACGCACAGACTTATCCCATACTGACCACCGCCAAAATTGAAGGCCCTGAAATAAAAGACGATGCGGTACAATACAGGTTCGTTTCCACCATCGGTACAAAAGGATAAGACATGAAAACAAAAAAGATAACAGGCGGTATCCAACTGCCCAAAACAAAAAGACAATGGCAAATCTATCAGCAAATAGGCGCATTCGCAGAGAACCTGAACAGGCTGCCCGATGCAGCAGCAGTAAAAAACAACAAGCCCCGTTCCACACCACTGGACTTGCTGCCGATGGTTTTTTGAAGCACCGTTTTTTGCCATTATATCAGCAAGCGGATAATTTACCCGATAAAAAGCAGGTGGAACAGGGATTTAAAAAATCCCTTTCCATCCTGACAAACCTGTACAATTTTAAACCTTTGGATGTTTCAGGCAAAGCCTATCCCTATAATATCCTCTTAGCCCATTGGGATGCTTCGCAGCAGTTGAACACCCAAAACCAACAGGTGGAATTGCTTATCATTCAGGATGAACAGGGGAAGATACAGCTAAGTACCAAACAGACCTATGATACAGGGACAACACTTTATTATATCCCTGTGATGCCCCTGTACAGGCTTTTGCAGGATAAACGAAAAAAGCAGATCGGTGAATTAATATTATCCGTATTTGCTTACCTGTTTCGTGTAGCGGGTGTCCCATATTATCGGGATAGTTACAGCGCACTATCCTATTATTATGAAATGCTCCAAGAGTGGCTCAATGAAGATGTAGATGGCAGGGAAGCAGCGGAAATCAATAAGGATATTTCTGAACTGAATGCAGCAGCCTATTACGGTGATGTGATATTCAGGAAGCTATATAACCCTTATCATCTCAATCAATTTAAGCAAAGGATTGACCGTTTTAAAGCCAAAGATGGATTGCAAAAAGAAGGTTTTAACGTTGCGATGACCGCCTATGAATTATGGCAAGCGTATCCTGAACGCTCCGTATTTAAACATATTGGTAATGATGAACAGGAGTATGAAGACGGTATTGTAAGAGGGGAACAATACATTTCCTTTATAGCGGACAACGAAGGATGGTTATACAATAGCCTGTCTGACATGGTCAATAATGAGTTTAATGAATGCGCTGAAATGGAAGAGCCTTGCATAGCACAGGTATTCGACCATAAAGCGATACAACTGGATGAAGGTTTGAGTTTTGAACATCGGTTTTTCCCTTTGATAAATGATGTATGTACCCTTTTAAACAAACTGCCATGAACGATATAACAGCAACATTCGGTACTTTATACCACCCTGTTAAAGCCTTTGTGGTCTATGAACAGAAAGGACAGGATAAAAACATATACATAGAAAGCTATGATATGGATGAAAGCGGAGTTCCGACAAATGCGCATCCTTTAAGTATCAGGGAAAGTACCGCATTAGCCAAAGCACTGGACAGCTCGGCAGAATTGAAACGAAGCTTTTTAAAACCTGAAGGGCTATTGCCCAGGAACGTGCTGTACATCAATCCCGACCATAACGGTTACGCTGTATGGCATACCCCGCAGCGAATAGTGAACCTATTGTTTGTGGAAGGTTTGAGCATACCTAATGGCAAGGTGAATATTCCTGCCTTGCTATGGAAAGCATCTAAAGAAAGCCTGTATATCTATGCCCTTAAAAATGCTACGGAAATGGATGAGCAGGTGCTTTTATATCATGCCCCATTCTTTAATATTTACAAGGATGGCAAGGTCTGCATGGGGACGGTTAATATAAAAATCAGCCCCGACTGCCAGTTGGAAATATTTATGCAGCAATGGGAAACCTATTTTTTTAACAGCTATTTCAGCCACCTGATGCAGGAGCATAACCCCGTTAAGGGAAATATTGTTCAGCTATGGCAAAGCCTTATCAATACCCGTAAGAAATTCCCTGCAAAAACATTAATCAAAAACGGTCTGACCATTAAACAACTCATATTATGAATACACAGACAGCCATACACATAACAGATAACTACCTGATAAATCCGACCAACCCTGTTACCGTAAACATGATTGGCGCAGGTGGAACAGGCAGCCAGATGTTAACAGCTTTGGCGAGGATGAACCATGCCCTGATCGCATTGGGACATGCGGGATTACAGCTCAATCTTTATGATGACGACAGGGTAAGCGAAGCTAATTTAGGCAGACAGCTTTTTGCTGATGCGGAACTCGGTTTATATAAATCTGCGGCACTCATCAATAGGGTGAACCGCTTTTTTGGGACGAACTGGAAGGCAGTTATACAGACATTTGAACCTGAACAGCTACAAAGAATGCCTGACAAAGGAAAGGCAAACTTATACATCAGTTGCGTAGATACGGTAGCGTCAAGGTTTGAAATTGCAAAAGTATTAGGGGACTTAGGGTATGGGCGATATGAACGCAATAAACCGCTGTATTGGATGGATATGGGGAATGCCCGTCACACGGGACAGGTCATTCTATCTACGATCAGCGAAATTAAACAGCCTGAATCCAAACTATACAGGACAGTACCCGTTTTGCCGATGATAACCGAAGAATATAAGGAACTTTTGGAAGCTGAAACGGAAAATAACGAGCCAAGTTGCTCCCTTGCCGAAGCACTCGAAAAGCAGGACTTGTTTATTAATTCCGCCATTGCAAATTTGGGGGCATCCCTTTTATGGCAGCTATTCAGGGAAGGTATGATAGAGAACAGGGGGTTCTTTCTAAACCTGAAAGATTTTAGGACACTACCACTCAAAGTAACATAACCTATTGAGAATCCGCCCATCCGGGCGGTTCTTTCTTTGTCAAACGCAACAAAAGAAAGAACCAAAGAAAGTGCTGACACTTTGAATCCCGTAGATTCAAGGGAACTTTTGAAAGTTAACAGATTAATTAAACGACCTTTACGATAAAGGATATTTACATGATGCTCACCTTATTTTATATTGCCGGAATAGTATTGATTGTACTTTCCCTCTATCTCAGGTTTTGGCGCGGGAAGCGCAAATTTAACAGGCGAAATGCTGCGGGCGTAGAAACTTTCAACACTTATAGAGGATCGCTGTTTATCAACTGGCTGGAAAACACGGCTTCATTCCTTTCTATTTTGTTTATGATACTTGGCATTATAATTCTACTCGCCGCCTATTTTGACGCGAAGGATATTATGAGGCTCGACCATTTTTAATCCGCCAGCATTCTGAAAGCATCAATTGAATCCAAATAAAAAATGCCTTGCAACCACTTCCTTCGGAACAGGTTACAGGGCAGGAAAATGGAATAGCCCGATGCGGGAAAATAAGTGGTCTTGATGATGATTAGCGGTACTGATTTTCCCGCAACCGGCTATGTTTTTTTTGATTGGCTTTCGGAAATTCTCTTACTTACTGTTAAGGGATTTTAACTTTTCATTCAGTTCCGTAAGCCCTGCTTTTTGTAAACAGTCCACAGCAAAAGCCGTTAATTCCTGTAAGCTGTCTTTAGGGACTATATCTAACAAGTTAGATTTGTCGTCATCCTTTGCCGACAGCCCACGTTCAATTACGCTGCTTAATAGCAATACATTTTTACGGGAAATTTTAAAGTCGATCTTTACAACTTCATTCATACCTGGGATACTTAAAATAGTATCAAACACTTTGCCTGCATCAGTTGAGTTTAGCATACTTTCTTCATTTAATTAATTATACAATTTGGTTATCACTCTTTAGCCCGCTAAGGTAAATGACGATCTCCTATTGAATGGCAGCCCTTCAAAATTTGAAGGGCTGGAGATAGAACCGATGCACCTCTTTACATTCGTATTCAAATGGTGAATGGCTTTACCATAGCTGTAAAAATTTATTGATAGCAGGACAAAATTGCAGGTGGGTTTGAAGGTATTTATTTGAATACCCCAAAACTAAAACCCATCCTATATAGCTTCAATATGAATTTATAAGTAATAGGGAAAATTGATCGAGGATTGCAACCATTAAAGATTGAAAAGAGTTCAGCGTTTAAAAAAGCTAAAACCGGATTGTTTAAAAAAGTAGAATTATCTGAAAAGAGTTCGCAAACCTGAAAATTAGCCGATATAATGATAAACCTGTTAGCAGGATAGAGAGCTTGCTGGCTTCGCTGCAATCGGCCAGATGTACGGTTGTATCACAACCGGATCTGGCCGCCCCTCACTCCGAAGTCGTGGGCGGGTATTTTAAAGCTGTTTGGAGTTGGAAATTGTGAAAATGATAAGTGATGAAAGAACTAAACAACAAGACCGAATGGCTTCATCTGCGCCTGAGTAAGGAGGAACAGGAACACATTCAAAAGGCTTTCGCCAAAACCACCTGTCGGAAATTGAGTGATTACGCCCGTAAAATTCTCTTAGGCAAACCTGTGGTAGGCACTCTCCGCAACCAATCCTTAGATGACTTTATGGCAGAGATGATACAGCTAAGAAAAGAGCTAAACGCAGTTGGAAACAACTTTAACCAGGCTGTAAAAAAACTGCATACCCTTGACCGGGCAGAGCAGGTTCAGCAATGGATAATGGTCACCGAGGCTAACCAATCAAGCCTTAAAAACAGCATTGAAACCATTGAAAAAAGTATCGGAAAAATAGCAGACCTATGGTTGCAGTGATCCATTTCAGCAAGGGTTTTAACCGGGTACTTAACTATAATGAACAGAAGGTAGCCGAGCGGGTTGCCGTGTGCCTGGAGGCGGGAAATTATCCTAAAAACGTGGACGATCTAACGATTAATCAGAAGCTGAAGCGTCTTGAAAATCAGGCTGCATTGAATGACCGGACTAAAGTAAACGGGGTTCACATCTCTCTGAATTTCGACCCTTCGGAACAATTTTAAGATGATAAACTGAAAGAGATCGCGGAAGTATATATGCAAAAAATCGGGTTCGGGGAACAGCCCTGGTTACTGTACCGCCATGATGATTCAGGACACCCTCATGTGCATATGGTGACCACCTGTATCAGGGAGAGCGGTAAGCGTATAGAACTCCATAATTTAGGTAAAGTACAATCTGAAAAGGCCCGCAAAGAAATTGAAATAGCCTACGGTTTATTGAAACCTGAAGAAAGCGGCAACAGGCAGAAATACGAGTTAAGCCCTGTGAATGTTCAGAAGGTACAATACGGTAAGTCCGCTACGAAAAGAGCTATTACAACAGTATTGAATAAGGTACTAAAGGAGTATAAATACACTTCCCTGCCCGAGTTAAATGCCGTATTGCAGCAATACAATGTTATGGCAGACAGGGGTAATATAACATCCAGGATTTACCGGAATAATGGATTGACCTATAAAATATTGGATGTAGAAGGTAAAAGCGTAGGCGTACCCATTAAGGCCAGTGATTTTTACAACAAGCCTACCCTTAAATTCCTGGAAGAAAAGTTTGTAGCCAATGATCCGTTAAGGCAAACATACAAGTCCAGGGTGAAGAATGCCATCGATTGGGCTTTACTAAAAAATGAAAAACATACGCTGCAAAGTTTAATACAGGCCCTGAACAAAGAAGGAATTATTACGATCACCCGGCAAAATGAAAATGGGCTTATCTACGGAATAACCTACGTTGACCATCAAACAAAGTGTGTCTTTAACGGCAGTGATCTCGGTAAACAATACAGTGCAAATGCAATACAGGAAAGATGTATCATAAAAGTTTCCGGGCAAGCTAAGATCAGTTTGCCATCTGAAAAACAACCTGGTCAATTGCAAGACTCAAAAGAATTTATGCCCACAAATAACTCTCTTATGGAAGCTTTATTAGATCAGGAAAATACCGGGGACGCACTGCCATTTGAGTTAAAAAGAAACAGGAAGAAAAAGAAGAAAAGGATTTCTAATAATCAATAAATATTAAACTATTATATCATGCAGACAGGAGAAAACGAACAGGCGCTCAGGAAAATACTGGACATGACCAGGCTGATCAGTATAATCATTTTGGGGCTGCATTTTTATTATTACTGCTATGCGGCATTCCAGGTCTGGCATCTGACAGCTCATCTGACAGACAGCCTGATGAACAATATCCGCAATACCGGGCTGTTCAGTAATTTTCATAAATCCAAGCTAATCGCTTTGGGATTCTTAGTGATCTCCCTATTGGGTTCAAAAGGCCGGAAAGATGAAAAACAAAATTATAAAACTGCCTTCGCCTATATCCTGACAGGGCTGCTCATCTATTTTATCAGCTATCTCATCCTGTTATTAAATGTGCAGGCGGTCACCCTAACTATACTTTATATCGGACTTACATCCATTGGTTATCTATTAGCCATGACAGGCGGTGGTTTGTTGTCCCGCATCATAAAAGACAGGCTGAACAATGATATTTTTAATAAAGAAAATGAGACCTTTCCGCAGGAGGAACGCTTACTGGAGAATGAATATTCCATTAACCTGCCGGCACAATATCATCTCAAAGACAAGCTTCGCAAAAGCTGGATAAATATTATCAACCCATTCCGGGCATTACTCGTTTTAGGTTCACCAGGTTCCGGTAAATCCTATTTTGTGATCCGGCATGTGATCACCCAACACATCAAAAAGGGGTTTGCAATGTTCGTGTATGACTTCAAGTTTGATGACCTTTCCGTCATTGTTTACAATAACTGGCTGAAGTATAAACACCTATATAAAGTCAAGCCGGAATTTTATGTGATTAATTTTGATGACCTCACCCGTAGCCACCGCTGTAATCCTTTAGATCCATCCGCTATGCTGGATATTACTGATGCAATGGAATCGGCAAGGACCATTTTAATGGGACTTAACAGGGAATGGATCAAACGCCAGGGGGACTTTTTCGTAGAATCACCTATTAACTTTTTAACGGCCATTATCTGGTTTTTGCGCAAGTACCAGGACGGTGAATTTTGTACCCTGCCTCATGTTATTGAGCTAATGCAACTGGATTATGATAGCCTGTTTACACTTTTAAGACTGGAGAAAGAAGTTGATGTGCTGGTGAACCCCTTTGTCAATGCCTATCTCAACGATGTGATGGAGCAGCTTGAAGGGCAGATCGCTTCCGCTAAGGTGGCAATGGCCCGATTGTCTTCACCTCAGCTTTATTATGTCTTGTCAGGTAACGATTTTACACTGGATATTAATGATCCTGAAAAGCCAAAGTTGGTTTGCATGGGTAATAATCCACAGAAAATACAGATCTATGGTGCAGTGTTATCACTCTATGTAAACCGCCTGGTAAAGCTGGTCAACAAGAAGGGAAAGTTAAAAAGCAGCCTCGTTTTTGACGAGTTTCCTACCATTTATTTGAACAATATGGATAGCCTTATTGCTACTGCCCGTAGCAATAAAGTAGCTACCTGTTTAGGGATACAGGACTTCAGCCAGCTACGTAAGGATTATGGCCGGGAGCAGGCGGATGTGATCATGAATATCGCAGGTAATATTGTTTCGGGACAGGTTACAGGGGACACAGCAAAGCAATTAAGTGAGCGGTTTGGAAAGATCATGCAGGATAGAGAAAGCCTATCCATTAACAGCCAGGATACGTCTGTCAGTCGCTCCAAACAACTGGAAGCAGCAGTGCCGCCCTCGAAGATTTCATCGCTTAGTTCCGGTGAATTTGTAGGTATGGTAGCTGATGATCCTGATAATAAGATTGAGCTTAAAACATTTCACTGCGAGATCATAAATGACCATGATGCCTTAAAGAAAGAGCAGGAAGGCTATCAGGAAATTCCAGTTATCCGCAAGCTGGATAATTCTATAATCCAGCGTAATTATTTACAGATCAAGCAGGATATACAGGACATTTTTGAAGGGGAAAGGGAAAGATTGATGGGTGATCCGGCATTGAAGCATTTAATTATAAAAAAATAGGAATATATATCGGATATTTATAGTTGGAATCAATTTTGAGACCATTCACTATAACTATTTTTTTGAGAAAGGGGATTATGTAGGGAATTAGTTTAAAATGAAGAACTTTGTTGAAATTTAATTGATGAATATAACTATACAATCACCCAAAAAATCATTGAATAAAGCTTACTTGAAAGAAAAAGTAAGCAGAGATAGTATTGAATTATTCAAAAAAAATCTTTCCATATTATTATCTAAAATCAATGAATTAGAAAGTGAGGAGCATCATAAATATCCAGTCTCAGAATTTCTAAAAAATACCTGGTATAAAGATCAATACGAGATTAACACTAAAGGTAGATCTGACTTTGTAATTCATTCTGGAAAGTCAACGAAGGAACCTGTGTCCGTTATTTTAGAAGTTAAACGTCCTTCAAATAAAGCTGAAATGATCAGCAGTGAGAAGATAAATGTTAAGGCAATGCATGAGCTTATCTTATATTATTTACGCGAACGCATTGACCATAAGAATAGCAAAATTAAACATCTTATTGTAACGAATATTTACGAATGGTGTATTTTAGATGAGAACTGGTTTGAGAAAAATATATTTCGGAACACGAAGCTAAGAAGTGATTATGAGGATTGGAAATTAAGTGGGAAAGATACGAAGTTTTTTTATGAAAGTATTGCCAGGCCATTCCTTGAAACGGTACATGACCATATCACTTATACTTGGTTTGACATAAGAAATTATAGTAAGGCTCTTAACAATAAAGACAAAAAGGAAGATATAAACCTGATCGCATTATATAAAATCCTATCGCCTTCTCATCTTTTAAAGCAAGCTTTTTCCAATGACAGTAATTCTTTGGATACAAAATTTTATTCTGAATTATTGCATATTCTTGGATTAGAGGAAAAAAGCGATACAGGTAAGAAATTAATTGATAGGAAACAGCAACCCAACGAGGCATCCTTGCTGGAAAATACCATAATGAAACTGGAAGACAAAGATTGTTTGAAGAATGTCATCAATCTATCCTATTATGGAAACAATAAAAATGACCAGTTATTTAATATATCGCTTGAATTGTGTATAACATGGGTGAACCGTATTTTATTTCTCAAATTACTGGAAGCACAACTATTTAAATACCATAAGGCCGATAAAAAATACCTTTTCCTGAATTCAGATTTTATTTCGGATTATGGCGAACTGAATGATTTATTTTTTCTCATACTCGCTGAAAAACCTGACAAAAGACGTTCCCATATCAAAGAAAAATTTAAGAATATCCCATACCTTAACAGTTCTTTATTTGAACGCACTGACTTAGAAAAGCAAACATTTGATATAGGTGCTCTTGATAACAAACTATCTTTAAATATTGATACGGGAAGTATATTAAAGGACAACTTAGGTAAAAAACAAAAGGGGAATTTAAATACCCTCAACTATTTGTTTAATTTTTTGGAGGCATACGATTTTAATTCAGAAGGATCAGAAGGCATACAGGAAGAAAACAAAAACTTGATTAACGCATCTGTCCTGGGATTGATCTTTGAAAAAATAAATGGTTATAAAGACGGATCGTTTTTTACACCGGGTTTTATTACAATGTTCATGTGTAAACAATCCATCCGTAAGGCTGTCCTTCAAAAGTTTAATGATGCCTATACTATAGACTGCGAAAATTTTAATGATCTTAAAAATTTTATTCAACCTCGTTTTAAAGTGGTTGATATATTAGCTTTTAACAAGGTGATTGATTCGCTGAAAATATGTGATCCCGCAGTAGGCTCAGGACATTTTTTAGTATCTGCGCTTAACGAAATCATTTCGATAAAAGCAGAATTGGGCATTTTAGCGGATGAAACAGGCGTTAAACTTTCCGGCTATCAGGTCAACCTTGAAAATGATGAGCTAATTATAACTTTTAACGACAACACAGAAATTTTTGAATACACAGTTTCAACTGAAGGAGTAAATAGAGACGTTCAAAAAGTGCAGAAAACACTGTTTCTTGAAAAACAAAAAATCATTGAAAACTCTTTATTTGGAGTTGATATCAATGCAAATTCAGTAAAAATATGTAGTCTCAGACTTTGGATCGAGTTACTTAAACATGCTTATTATACAGAAGATAGTGGCTTTTTAGAATTAGAAACACTGCCTAACATTGATATAAATATCAAACATGGCAACTCTTTGGTTAACCGATTTGAATTGGATACGGATTTAGCCACAGCATTTAAAAATACAGATTACACAATCATTGATTATAAAAATGCGGTAACCAGGTATAAAGAAACAAAAGATAAAATCGAAAAGGAGCAAGTCTTAAAAATCATTGAGGATATTAAGAATGCTTTTAAAGATTCTCTTGATAATAAATTTCTAAAAAAACTATCCCGAGCAAGAGGGCAAGTCACTAATTTGGAAACAGACATTAACAATAAGAAACAATGGAATGAAAAAATAACTAAGGAACTTAAGAACAAGTTGGCTAAAGCCAAGAATACTCTTGATAAATTTAAAGGTGAACGTGATTCTATACTCTATAATATTAACTATAAAGATGCCTTTGAATGGCGATTTGAATTTCCAGAGGTATTAGATATTGATTGTAGTTTTAAAGGGTTTGATGTTGTTATTGGTAATCCCCCGTATGGTGTAAAACTATCTGCACAAAACCAACTTCTTCTTAATAATTTGTATGCATTTGGTACTACCGAAACTGCAATACTTTTCATTAAAAGAGGATTTGATTTACTAAGCAATAAAGGAATACAAACCTACATCATTCCTAAATCTTTTACTTTCGCATCCAACTACAAAGGAATAAGAGACTTTACATCTGCTTATTTATCATCTTTAATTGATTGCGGCAAAGTTTGGCCGGACGTTAAACTTGAGGTTTGCATTTTTGAATTAAACAACTTCAACCTTAAGGAAACGTATGATAACCTGATAAGAAAAGGCACCGACATTTACTACTCTACCAGCTTTGATAAAAAATTAATAGATAAGTATGATTTTTTTCCGAATGACATTATTAGCCCGGAATTAGAATTATCAGATAAGATTTTAAGAAAAAGCATTTTTTTAAATGATATTGCTATTAACAAAAGAGGGGAAGGATTACAACGACAAATAAATAGTCACGGCAGTACAAAAGTTCTTGGTGGTATTGATATAGGCAGATTAGGAATTAAAGGCAAGCGGGGATATTTTAATGGAAAAAATGAGGTTAATTCAAATGGTAAAGTAAATAGTAATTCAGTTCTTGTTCAGAATATTGTCGCACATATTACTCAACCCAAACCGCATATTAAGATAATAGCTTGCCTACCGGATGAAACAAACTATTATATTATGGACACCATTAATCAAATTACGGTTAAAGATGAGAAATATTCAAATTATGTGGTCTGGGCACTACTAAACTCAAAGCTTATAAATTGGTTTGTTTACCTTTTTATTTATGGCAAGGCCATCAGAACCATGCATTTTGATAATGTCATTACTACAAGATTGCCTATTCCTGCTGAAATTAAACCAGATGTTTTTCAAGAAATTGAATTGATTACAAAAAGTATAATTTCAAATAAATGTTCCATAAGTCAGATAAACGATCTTGAAAATCGTTTAAATAGCCTGATTTATGCCATTTATAACTTAAATGATGAGGAAATTTCAATTATAGAACCTAACTCAAATTATGATGGACAAACACTACTGGAAAGAGGCATACAAACACCTTTGGTCGGCAGCTTCTAAAAAAGAGGAAGCTGTAAAAAATTTAATAGAAAATGAAACTGGCCTTAAAGTTGAGATGGCCGGTTTAGGCGCAGGTACTGACGGATATATATCCGGAAGTGCTGCTGATAATAAGATGGAAATAGGCGATGCAGACTTATTTATACCAGATTTAGACGCTTTTCTTGAAGTTACAGGACCCAATATAGCAATGACAATAGAAGCTCCCTTATGGTTTCGTCCTGATAAGTTTGCAAATACCGACCGCAAACTGAAAGCTGGTAAAGGCAAGAAACATTTTGTAATCCATGTTTTAGATGAAAAAGGGACAGGTAATAAGATTCTTCGGGCGATTGATTTGAATGAAGCTTTTTTTAGTAAACTGAATGCGGGAAATTTTAAAACAGTATATCCAAGAATTAGAGAGATCG
>CAIYVS010000814.1 GCA_903929655.1 uncultured Bacteroidota bacterium
CTCATCAGTCTCCGATGGATTTAATGGGTAGGTCTCTGTATTGGGATCCAGTGTATAATAACTGGAATTGCTGCTGATACGGCTAAAACTGCCCTTCGCGCCAACTTGTACAATCACATCCTTTTGCAAAGGCTTACTATAATCTATACTAAGATAGGTTTCCTGGTCGCTTATAGTATTACTTCCCTTTACACCCGAAAATATGGAATCTGCATTCGTATAATATTCCCCCTGCCTGAAATGGGTGCTATTGTTTGCCATACTGGATTGTAAAGAGATACTCAGTTCCTCGCCTTCTTTGTCAAATTTCTTTTTGTAATTAATATCCCCGTCCAGTATCCTGTCCCTGAAATCATTATTCGCATTTCTATAGGTCTGCACAGCTGCATTCGGGTCCACAGTATATTGCTGGCTTGTAATGCCCGTATTCACATTGCCGTAATTATTGTATCTCAAAGATCCGCTCAGGTTATTTTTTTTATTTATCTCCCAGTTAAATCCTACCTGTGGTTTATACGAATTCCTTTCCAGTTGGCTATGCCCGTTTTGAACCATTACAGTACTATCCGTAATCCTGTTCAGGGAGCTTAGTGTAGTACTGTTTATAAAAGCATTGCTGCCTATCGAACAGTTAATATCAAACGTTCCTTTGCGTGCATGAATACTCGCAGACCCATTCTTTAACAGTGTGCCAACAGAAAGGTTTACATTACCATTGATGCCTTGCGATTTATTGTCTTTCAGAACAATATTAATAATGCCACCGCTGCCATCAGCATCATATTGGGCTCCGGGGCTTGTTATCACTTCAATGTTTTTTATCTGGCTGGCAGGTATGCTCATCAGGGCTTCCGCCAGGTTATTGTCAAACATCGTCGAAGGTTTGCCATTTACAAACACTTTTACATTCCCGTTCCCCAACAACTCCACATTCCCGCTAGCGTCTACCGATACCTGCGGAACTTTTTTAAATACATCAATGGCTGTGCCGCCCTGGCTCGTTACATCATTCTCTGCATTATAAACCAATTTGTCTATATGGTTCTCAAGCATATTGCGCTTTGCATTCACGGTTACCTCTTTCAGAGCGCCGGCCGTACTCGATATCAGTATTTTGCCAACATCAACCGTACTTTGCTTATCGCTTAAAACAACAGGCGCAACGATCTTCACCTTATAACCAATAAAGTCAATTTTCAGTTTGTAAGTTCCGGGGCTTAGCCCATCTATGCTGAAAACTCCTTTTGCAGCGCTTATCATCCCTCCTGCTGCATTGGTATTACCCTCCCGGAAAGCACTGATGGTAGCGTATTCTATAGCTTCTTTACTGGTAGAGTCCAATATGCGCCCTTTTATAATGCAGTTTTTTTGTTGTGCAACTGATAAATTGCAGATAAAAAAACATAAGGGCAGCAGGATAAAATATTTCATCTTTTTTGTTAGGCCTTGCAGACAATATGGTAAAAAGCGAAACTATAAAATCATTTTGTATAAATTTTGAATTTTACAGTAAAATATCAATTTCTTGATATAGCATATGACATTGGACTTCGGAAACAGGGAATAGCCACAATAAAAAACGGGGCTCCCTACAGCCCCGTTTTACAACAGTGTATTGTTGTACTTTTATAACTTATCAAGCCTGTATTTGTCTTTGTTGCTTGTCTTCGTAAAAAGATAAATACCGCTGATGGAAAGCACACTGATGATCAGGTTGTCCTGCCATACCAGCTTTCCTGATGCAGATATCCGGAAGAAAGTATAGAAAATGGTAGCAATGATCAAAAGCACAGCTATCATCATGTTTTTAAATAAACGATTGTCTGGTTGCGTTTGAGTGTTCATCTTATTTGTGTTTTGGTGGTGTATCGTTCGAATCATAAACTATATACCAAAGCTAAGTAAACAGGGCCTACATACGAACAGTTAATCGGGTAAGGTATTGTTAAAGTCGGTGAATGGCACCGATTCAAAGGTCACAGGATGCAGACAACAATTTACATATCAGCGATTTTCTCTGCAGCCTTCACGTGAAAATTATTTGGGAAAGAATATTAAATGAAATCTGATTATTTGTCTTCGCACTTTTAAAAGCAGGAATAGATATATTTTTAAATAAAGTCTTTATTTTCTGCAATTGAAATATTAAATTTATCTTTTCACATAGCAACCAATTATTTCTCCTAATATTTACACATTTGAATGGAAAGACATATTAATGCCATTGAAGAGAGATATAGGTTGTTGATTGATACGGAAGACTTTGTTACCATCTCCACCCCGGATAGATTAAGGAAATTTGTAAATAGGTCATATTGTCGTTTTTTCGAAACCACAGAAGCCGAACTCATCGGTACCAGTTTTATTGATTCATTTACAGATGAAAAGAAGCACTTCTACCTGAAGTTCATAAGCAATATGAGTCCAGAAAATCCTTCTATTTCCACAACACAACATACAGGTCTGCCCGGTAAAGAAAAATGGATACATTGGAAAGAAACAGGCATTTTCGATGAGAATGGAAATTTAATTGAGGTTTTGTCGGTTGGCAGAGATGTAGATGAGATCGTTAGGATAAGAAAAGACAAAGAAACCCTGCTGAAAATGCTGGGTGTCTACAGGCAGGCTATTGACTTGAATATTCTGAGCAGTATTACGGATGCAAAAGGGATCATCATCTATGCTAATAAAAAGTTTTGTGAAGTCTCAAAGTATTCATCTCGTGAATTGCTGGGGCATTCACATAATATAATCAATTCCGGCTACCACTCTAAGAAATTCTTCGCGCATTTGTGGAAAACCATATTGGCAGGGAAGATGTGGCACGGGGAAATAAAAAACAAAGCAAAGGACGGTACATTTTATTGGGTTGATACGGTTATAATGCCTATAAAAGACAGCACAAATAATGTAACTGGTTTCCTCTCATTACGGATGCAGATAGACGAAAAAAAGAAAATAGAGGAAGACAGGAATGCCTATGTAAAATCGCTCGAGGATATGTTATTCATGTTGTCGCATGAAATTAGAAAACCCGTTGCCACCAGTTTAGGCATTGTCAATATCATGCAGGAGGGAATACCTGAAAAGGAAGAATATGATAAAATGCTTGCCTATCTCCTGGATTTAGGGACAGAAATGGATAATTATGTTCATAAGATGAATGACTATATTGAAAAGAATATCAGGTCTGCCGTGTCTCGCCATCATGAAGAATAAACAATTTGCATTTGTTTAGATATTGGCATTAATCATCGTTATTATTTACCTGCCGGATATTCATATGCATGTCAAATTGTTTCAATGTCATCCATCTATCCGGCACTTTTTCTTACTTTAGCCCCTTATGCAAAAAATTCTCGTTGCAAACCGTGGTGAGATTGCCATGCGGGTAATGCGCACAGCTAAGGAAATGGGTATCAAAACTGTAGCTGTTTTTTCAGAGGCCGACAGGGGCATGCCCTTTGTGCGTTATGCTGATGAAGCAGTATGTATCGGCCCTGCACCCTCTTCCCAATCCTATTTGCGTGCCGATAAGATCATAGAAGTGGCAAAGCAACTGGGCGCAGACGCTATCCATCCCGGTTATGGTTTCCTGAGCGAAAATGCCGCTTTTTCGGGCTCGGTTACGAATGCGGGTTTGATATTTATAGGCCCCTCAGCCCATTCCATAGAGATCATGGGTAGCAAGATCGCCGCTAAACAGGCAGCTAAGAAATTCAACGTACCCATGGTGCCCGGCACAGATGAGCCCGTAAAAGAGTTGGCAGAAGCTAAAAAAATAGCCTCACGTACCGGTTATCCCGTCCTAATCAAGGCATCAGCTGGTGGCGGAGGTAAGGGCATGAGGGTAGTAAACAATGAAGCCGAACTGGAACAGCAGATGAACATGGCAAAAAGCGAGGCTCTCAGCGCTTTTGGCGATGATGATGTGTTCATAGAAAAATATGTTGCCGCTCCAAAGCATATAGAAATACAATTGATGGGCGATCAGCATGGCAACTATGCTTATCTTTTCGAAAGGGAATGCTCCATACAACGCCGTCATCAGAAACTCATAGAAGAGGCTCCTTCCAGTTGCCTTTCACCCGCTATACGTAAAGCAATGGGGGAGTGCGCTGTGGCTGTGGCCCGCTCATGTAATTATTATGGCGCAGGTACAGTTGAATTTCTTGTTGATGAAAATCTCGACTTCTATTTTCTTGAAATGAATACCCGCTTGCAGGTAGAGCATTGCGTCACCGAAATGATTACAGGCATCGACCTCGTAAAAGAACAAATAAATGTAGCCCGCGGTAACAAATTATCCTTTACACAAGACGATCTTAAAATAAACGGGCATGCCATAGAACTGCGCGTTTGTGCCGAAGACCCCATGAATAATTTTCTGCCAGATACAGGCAGGCTAAACATGTACCAGCCACCTAAAGGCCCCGGTGTAAGGGTAGATGATGCTTACGAGGAAGGCATGGACATCCCGATATATTACGACCCCATGATAGCAAAACTCATAGCCTATGCCGCCACAAGAGACGAGGCTATAGATCGCCTGCGCCGCGCCATAGATGAATACTATGTACAGGGTATACAAACCACGTTAAGATTTGGTAAATGGGCAGTTAATACAGAGCCTTTTCGCACAGGCAAATTCGATACAAAATTCATCGAAAACTATTACAAGCCCGAATACCTCCTGGAAAATGATCCGCAGGCAGCAGAAGTTGCCTCATTGCTCTCATCCTATATTTGGGAAAAAGAGAAAAAGCAAAATCTGGCACCTGTATCAACAAATTCCCAAACAAGTAAATGGAAAGCGAACCGGGGATATTTGCAGAAAAAATAATTTTAGAGATCAAGAGTAAAACCCGAAGGGGTAACATGATTATAGAAAAGAATAAACAAGCAACACAGACCCCGAAGGGGTAACATTATTCCATTTAATATCATTTTCACTTTTGGGACCAATTCCCAATCTTAATTCCAATACAGGCATTAACATTTCTTTGTTTAAACTTTGGCAGGCTATTTGTATCTATATTATAAAGCGATTAAAAAAACTAAATTTTGCTTTATGAAAAACGTAAGAATTGTTGCCGCAGTTTTATTAGTAGTATTACTTTCAGCAGGTATCAATAATACCGCAAGTGCTCATCCCTGGAGACACAGAGCAGGCTGGTGCGGTCCCCGCATTGCTGTTGGTATAGCCGTTCCTCCAGTTGTCTTAGCTGCCCCTTATTATGGCCCGGCATACAGAGGCGGGTATTATGGCCCCGCATATTACGGTCACCCTTATGCAAGGCCATACGCATACTGTCGCCCGCATTATGCTCAGCCTAACTACGGATACCACCACGCTTACCGCCGTTATTGAAAAAATATAATTGTTGGGTTTTGTGATGTTTGGATGTTTAGTTAAAAAAGTGATCCCGGGCTATTTGCCGGGATCACTTTTTTTTATATAAATACCCCTGGTGCTAACAGCAGGGGATTTATGACAGCCAATAATTATTTTTCAATAGCCGCAATTACATCCTTACTATCCGGTGTTACATTAGAAGGAAACACCGCAACCATTTCTCCCTTCTCATTGATCAGGTACTTCTGAAAATTCCATTTTACACTATTGTCAGAAAAATTATTATACTTTTTTTCCGTTAGCCAATGGTAAATGGGAGCCATATCTTCACCCTTCACAGATATCTTGGCAGCCATAGGGAAACTAACGCCATAATTTGCTTTGCAAAAAGTTGCAATTTCAGAATTGGTGCCTGGCTCCTGTGCCCCGAAATTATTTGCAGGAAAGCCAATAATGACCATCTTACCCTTATATTTTTCATATAAGGCCTCCAATCCCTTATACTGTGGGGTAAAACCACATTTAGAAGCCGTGTTCACAATAAGTATTTTTTTACCCTTATACTTCGAAAAGTCGATAGTGCCACCGTTCAGGGCCTCTACTTTAAAACTATAAATACTTTGCGGTACTTCGTCTTTGGGTGAAGGGGCAAAAAAGAAAAACTTAAAAAAGAAAAGAATGCTTAATAGTGTCATGAGTTTTTGATTTTTAGCAATATTCCGTAATTTTTTTCAAAAAAAAACTCCCAGCCAGGTATCCATATAATATTATATACGGTAGCTTGCAGCAATAATATTATTTTTGGGTTCAAATGAAGTCTGCTTCAATACCGTGTGTTTTATTCATAATTATCTGCTTATGTGCTGGTTGCGCTAATATTACCATGCCTCCCGGCGGCAAGAAAGATAAAACTCCTCCCAAATTATTATCTACCGATCCCCATGATTCAACCCTTAATACTAAAGTCAAAAAGGTAACATTGCATTTTGATGAATATATTGTTATCAGCAATGTAACTAAGGAAGTTCAGGTTTCGCCAATACTATCAATTCAACCGGTTGTTACATCCAAAAACAAAGAAGTAACCGTAAAACTGGCCGATTCTTTGTTGGAAGAAAATACCACCTATCGCATTTCCTTTGGTAAAGCAATAAAAGACCTCCATGAAAATAATGTTTTCGCTAATTACTCCTATACCTTTAGCACAGGCACCTGGTTCGATTCTCTTGAACTTAGCGGTAAAGTAACAAACGCCTCCACAGGTTTGCCGGATACAGGTATTGTTTTTGTAGTACTGTATGCGGCATCGAAACCCGATAGTGCTGTTGTTCGGGAAAAGCCGAAATACATAACCACAGCACACTCAGATGGCACATTCACATTCAAAGGCCTGCCCCAAAAAGAATTCCGTATTTATGCACTTAAAGACTACAATGCCAACCTTATTTATGATGGCGGCAATGAATGGATTGGCTTTACCACAGATACCGTAAAACCAGGCGATACAAGTTCAGCTCCCATCAGCCTGAGGATTTTTAAAGAGATAGATACCCTTACAAAAAAAGACACCTCATTAATGGCCAAACCTGCAGCGTCATTTCCGAGAAAATCTGATACAAAAAATCTTTTTTCCTACACTGTAAATGTCGATACCTTAAATATTGCCAAACGTACCGTGGAACTCACCAAATCCATAGAGATCAATTGCTCAAAACCAGTTGGCTCTTTCCTTGATAATAAGATTACCCTTTCCTACGATAGTGCAGGGAAAGATATTAGAGTGCCTTTCACATTAAAGATAGACACGGTAAGGAAAAACATTATTTTGTTAAATACAGTTTGGCAGGAAAACACCATATATACCTTGCGTTTATTAAAAGGTTTTGCCAAAGATACTGGCACTGCAGAAGCAATGCCATCCAAATATATATTCCGCACCAAAATGGATGATGATTATGGCAAACTGCAAATTCATCTTCCCACAAAATATTACGGAAAGAAATTTCTGCTCCTGGTCAATTCCGAAAGCGACATCGGCGGCGTCAGGACGATCCGCCGAACGACGCGTCCAGCAGCGCGGCATCGACCGCGCCAGCGAAGAAGCTCTCGCCGGTTTCAATCGCGGTCACGGTCACCGCGGCCGGGCTGAACAGCATCGGGTCGATGGCATAGAAGTCGCC
>CAIYVS010000815.1 GCA_903929655.1 uncultured Bacteroidota bacterium
CAAAGACATCCTCGTATTGTCGCGTCAGTTAACGCAGGTCGACGCGGACTTAAAAGTCGTTGTCCGTGAACAAAATAAATTGGGCCAGTTGGTCGAGGCGCAAATTAAAACGAACTATGAAATAGTCGAAAAAGCTTCTTTTGAAGATGCACAAAATGACTCCGAATCACTGCATATAATCAAAGACATATTTTATGAAATCTACATTCCGCTTCCACCATTGGGGCATGAAAATCGAAAGTCAAAATATGAATTTTATAATAAGGAAGGTAAGGAGGCAAAGATAAATATGTGTGGATGGGCCATTGCTTATATTCAGCCTATATATGTAACTAAGAATGGTAGTGAGTTTATCATTGGGTTTAGCGACCCTTTTAAGGATTTATATACATGGAAAGTTGAAGAACCCAATGTTTCTAGAAACGTCCGATTTCGAATGAATTTTGAAAAGTTAGTAACATTAGGGTTAAATAAATTACGTGAATTTTCAAAATACCACAATTGGAAAGAATTTGATTTATTAGACGAGAATCAAAAACTAAAGAAAGAAATTGAAAAGTTGAATGCAGAAATTTTAGAACTTTAAATAGGACAATGTGGTCAAAAATAGTTGGTGAGTTTTTGAGTTTTTTTCTTAAAATTCGCCAGTCAGGCCCAAAATCTGTTATCAGTTTTCTTGGGAGATTTTCGTCAAGCAAAAAGTTTCATTCAACACTTTTTCAGTAGTGATCGTTTTTTTTGCCATTTCAAGAACTGCAATAGCCTGTATCTTTGTAACGTTCGGAAAATCAGCTAAAAACTCTTCCGCATTTCTCCACCTTCAAAATGCTCAAAAAGCGTTTGAATAGGAACACGCGTACCAGTGAAAACAGGCGTACCCCCATTGTTTCCGGATCAATTGTTACCGCGCCATATTTCATAATTCAGCTACTACAATTTACAATTTTTATTTGTACTATTTTATACATACTTGCACCATTAAGACAGGCAAAAATCTCACAGCTCACATCCCATAGTCCCTTTCCCTTTTACAAATCCTCAGCTTATAATGCTCAAACCATTTTTCTTTACTAGGCTTTCTTAGCAGCAAAATGATGAAGGTTTTGTTTCCTTTTTCTGAACCGTCCTCCATACAATAATCCTGTTTACACTACTTTCAGATATATAGTAGTCATGAATAGGGCATTTTAGCCCCCAAAAAAATCAGTCTTTGTTACTTCAAAGCACTATAAAACTCTTTTTAGCATTTTATTTCTGCTTTTTAGAGGAAAAATCTCCTCTAAAAAGCGCCAACAAAACTGACTTTTAGCTTTTGATGTTTAAAAGACATTTACGACCTTTATAGTGTTAAAGGAAAGAGAAAAAAGTGAAATTATACATAACAACACTTTTAATTTTGACCTAATTAAGTAAAAGTGAATAAAAGATTTTTTTGATACTGATACGTATCAGCCATATTACCATGAAACAATTTAATGCTGGTAAATGTATCAGAAGTTTGCTTGCTTATTTAAAATGAATGCTCAATAGCGATATTGAGCATTCGTTTTTATATTATTATATATACACGAAATTAGTAACCCCTGCCTTCTTTCTGTTCCATATAATTAATGAAAGCCCGGTTAGCAACACGGTTACCACCCGGAGTCGGGTAATTACCTGTAAAATACCAGTCGCCTTTATTATCAGGACAAGCATCGTAAAGCCCTTCTATGGATTGGTAAATAACATCTACCTGTGCATTCACTTCAGCAGATTTTAACATTTCGGCGATCTTTTTGCTTATTTCCTCCGGGGTAAAAGACGCATAAACGGCTTTCGAAAAATTTTGTTCGTTTATTTTACCCTGGGCCTCTGCATCCTTACATTGTTTGTAGGTTTTGTCAAGGATATGTGTCAGGCCCCTGTCCTTCAGTAAAGACACTGCTGCCTGGAAGGCAATGAAATCGCCCATCCGGCTCATATCTATACCATAGCAATCCGGGTAGCGTATTTGAGGTGCTGAAGAAACAATGACGATACGTTTAGGCCCCAGGCGATCCAGCATTTTTATAATACTTTCACGAAGTGTAGTACCCCGCACTATGGAGTCATCTATTATTACAAGCGTATCCACCCCTTTCTGCACCGTACCATATGTAATATCATAAACGTGCTGTACCATTTCATTACGTGCGGCATCCTCTGTTATGAAAGTACGCATCTTCACATCCTTGATGGCTATCTTCTCTATTCGCACTCTGCGGCTGATGAGTTCACTCATCTCATCTTCCGTCATGCTGTAACGCTTGTTTAGTATCCTTTGCAGTTTTACATCTTTAAGGTAATCCTCAAGGCCCTTTATAAGGCCATAGAAAGCAATCTCAGCAGTATTGGGAATAAAAGAAACGATCGTGTTTTTAAGATTATGATCAATTGCTTCCAGTACTTTTTCAGCAAGGTTACGACCCAGTTGCATGCGCTCACGATAAATATCAGCATCACTGCCACGGCTGAAATAGATGCGCTCGAAGCTGCAGGCCTTTATTTCTTTTTCAGGTAATATCTGCGGGTAGCTGAAAGTACCATCAGCCTTCACTATAATAGCATGCCCCGGTTTTATAGCATGAACCTCTTCTATCGGAACATTGAAAGCAGTCATAATAGCCGCCCTTTCAGACGCGGCTACGATCACATCCTCCCCTTTATAAAAATACGCCGGGCGTATGCCGTTTGCATCACGCATTACAAAGCTATCTCCATTGCCTACCAGCCCGCTCACCACAAAACCACCATCAAAATGCATGGTGGCCTGTTTCAATACTCCTTCCAGGTTCAGCGCTGCAGGGTTAGTGTCGTCAGCCATGCTCAAATAGTAATGCACGGTTTCTATCATAGCTCCCAGGTCACTTTCACGTATGGTTGTTGTAGGGTGCTGGTCCAGCATCTTAAACAATTCATCTGTATTAACCAGGTTGAAATTGCCCGCCATGGCCAGGTTGCGGGTAGGGTTGATATGTGTTTTTATAAAAGGGTGGCAAAACTCTACATTATTACGTCCCTGCGTGCCATACCTCAGGTGTCCCAGCATCACCTCTCCCATAAACTTCAGGTAACCTTTCAGCAATCCGGGATGTTTCAGAATATCCGGATACATTTTTTCCAGTTCATTCACTTCCTGGTAAACGTTTTGGAAAACCTGGGCTATAGCCTGCTGCCCGCTTATGCGCAACCTGTGCATAAACTGGTGGCCGGCCTCAACATTTAGCTTCACGGTAGCAATACCTGCTCCATCCTGTCCCCTGTTATGTTGCTTTTCCATAAGCAGGTACAATTTGTTAAGGCCGTAAAATGCTGTTCCGTGTTTGCGGTGGTAGTATGCCAGTGGTTTCAGAAGGCGGATATAAGCTAGCCCGCATTCGTGGCGTATCGCGTCAGACATGAGGCTGCAATTTACTAAGCTTTACCGAGTTTTTAAATTTTAAAAGATTGAAAATAACAATAGATGTATTTGTTTTAACATCTCCCCCACCTTAAGACTTTAAGGCAGTCCCCACAAACAGCATTATGCCGATAGCAAGCAGGCATATAGAAGAAAATATTTGCAGGTATTTTACTCTTTTAGGGGTAAGCGATTTTCTAATAAGGTCTGCAAGGAAAACTTTCATGAAATCTATTGCTAATATCAGGCCCAGGCAAGTACCAAAGAGAACAAGACGGTAATATGCGGAAGAATTTACAGTAGCAGTAACAGACGCAAGCCAGGCGATGATAACACCCGGATTGATCGTATTAATAAGAAATCCGCTCCCCCATATCCTAAAATAATCCCTTTTGCGTATTGTCAGCTGCTCCTGTGATATCTCTTTCGACTTTTTTTTGCTGAATAGTCCCGCCAGTCCCACTAAAATAAGAATTACGGCTCCTCCATAAGCAATATAATGCGCATATGTATTCAGGTATCTCAGCCAACCCGCTGCTTCATTAGCGATGGTAACATACATGATGTCACTTACCGAAACCCCCAACACAAACGCAATCCCTGCTTTATAACTACTATGCAGGCTATAATTAATGACCGCAAAAAGAGTAGGGCCAACAGAGATGGCCATAAATAAACCCAGGAGAATACCTTTTACAACAGCGTCTGCCAAATGCATAAGGAGCAAAATAATATAAAAAAGTAAAAGGAAAATATGATTTTCGTCTTTATAAACGGCTATCCTTTATTGTTAGCAGCATTTTCCTGTCATTCTCACCCACAAGCTCGATATCTACCCATACATAGGGTAAGGGCAAAAGCGCTAAAGCCTTTTCCGGCCATTCTATGAAACAAATTGCATTTTTTTGATTCAGGCAGTCTTCCAGCCCCGCCTGGATGGCTTCCTCGCTGTCCTTCAGCCTATACCAGTCCATATGATAGATTACTTCTCTATTCAATTGTTCTCTGTTCTCTGTTTGTTCCTCACTGATTAGATATTCATTTACAAGGGCAAAAGTAGGGCTGCTCACATGGTCCTTTACTCCCAACACATTGCATAAAGCATGTATAAATGTCGTTTTGCCTGCTCCCATCTCCCCATTAATAGCAAATATCCTGTACATATGGCCATATTGCCAGAACTGATAAGCAGCCTGACGAATATCAGTCAAAGAGTAGGATATTTGTACTGGATTCAGCATAAATTTGACGCTAATATACAAGCAAAAAATGCTGTATATACACAATGACAAAAACATATTCCACAATTGTAGAGGGAATGACCTGTGGCAACTGCGCCTTAACCATTTCTAAAATACTTGAAAAGAAAGGCGCAACCCATATAGCAGCAAATGCATCTTCCGGCGACGTTAGTTTTACTATCGACGAAAATGCAAGTATTGCTAAGGTATTTGATGCCATAGATGAATTAGGGTACCATGTAGTGAGGGAAGAAAAAAAAGATACCGGTAAAAAAAAAACTGATACCAGCTCTTTCTTCCTGATCTTTTGTATCCTCCTCACCTCGGTGTTGCTCATGCATATGTTTACAGATGCAGCGTGGCTAAGTATGCCCTGGGTACAATTCGCATTGGGCACACCTGTATTCGCCGTAGGATGGTACAAATTTGGGGTCAGTGCATTTCGCTCTGTTCTGCACAGGATGCCCAATATGAATGTACTCATCATGCTGGGTTCAACAGCAGCCTATGTATATTCCATCATTGGCTTGCTGTATTTTTCGCATCACGCACATCAATACCTGTTTTTCGAAACCGCTGCTTCCATTATCACCCTTGTCATGCTAGGCAACTGGCTGGAACACCGCACTACCAAGGCAACTACCATTGCCATTGATGCGCTTCTTAAACTTCAGCCTCAGAACGCCCGCATGGTCATGACCGATAGCCTAGGTAAAGAAACGGTGATGGAGATAGAAAGCAAATTTGTGAAAACAGGAGATGTCATCCTTGTTAATCATGGAGACAATATCCCCATAGACGGCTCAATCATTTCCGGCACAGCGCAGGTTGATGAAAAAATGATAACGGGGGAAAGCATGCCCGTGAATAAAAGTGCAGGAGACCTGGTTGTAGGTGGTACATTATTATTAGATGGAAACATAAAGGTAAAAGCAACTACTGTAGGTGTTGCATCAGTACTGTCTAATATCATAAAAATGGTACGTGAGGCGCAAGCCGTAAAGCCTCCTTTGCAAAAACTGGCTGATAAGATCAGCGCCGTGTTTGTGCCTGTAGTACTGGGCATAGCACTGATAACCTTCTTTATCAATTACGCTTTCGTGCATCTTCCCTTCCAGGAATCGATCATGAGGAGCATTGCGGTACTTGTCATTTCATGCCCCTGTGCTATGGGCCTGGCTACCCCTGCGGCAATTGCTGTTGGCCTTGGCAGGGCAGCCAGAAATGGCATATTAATAAAAGGTGCGGATACCATGGAGCAATTTAAAAAGATCAAACAAATTGTTTTTGACAAAACCGGCACCCTGACCACCGGCAAATTGCAAATCCAATCTTACGAGCTGGCAGGAATAAGCGAACAGGAATTCAAATCCATAGTTGCCTCAATGGAAATGCATTCTTCCCATCCCATAGCAAAATCAATTATTAACGAGTGGGAAAACAATCAGCCCGCAAACTTTAAAGATGTTTTTGAAGTAAAAGGACTAGGCATGCAGGCCACAGACCAGGAAGGAAATACCTGGCAACTAGGTTCTGAAAAATGGCTGCACACCAGCAATGCCAGCCATAAAGATTTTGACCTGTACTTATACAAAAACAAGCTCTTTAAAGGCGCCCTGAAAATTGAAGATACTATAAGGTACGACGCAAAACAAACCGTAGCCAGGCTGCAGGAAATGGGATATAAAACCATTTTGCTCAGTGGTGACAAACAAAGCAAATGTAATGACCTTGCTAAACAGGTTGGCATTGACGAAGTCTATGCCGAACAAACACCCCAGCAGAAAAATGATGTGCTGGATAAACTTATGGCAATCTCTCCTGTAGCTATGGTAGGTGATGGGATTAACGACGCCCCTGCCCTTGCAAAGGCTACTATAGGTATTTCCTTAAGTGATTCAACACAAATTGCCATACAATCTGCAAATGTTATCTTATCAAATAATCACCTGGCGACTTTGCCTATAGCGATACGCCTCGGCATACTCACAGAACAAACTATTAAACAAAATCTTTTTTGGGCATTTTTTTATAATGTAATTGCTATCCCGTTTGCAGCCATGGGCTATTTGTCCCCTGTTTGGGGTGCAGGCCTTATGGGCATAAGTGATATTGTGCTTATATTAAATTCTTTATTATTAAAAATAAGAAAACTGAAATAACATAAGAATGTAATTTTTTGTATTCAGGGTAAAGATTTCAATATATTTCAGCCTTGAAAACCATCAGGATAATTGGAATAATCTTAACTTTGATTTATAAGGTTTTTCTCGGTATACCTGGAATAATTTATTGTTATTTTTCAAAATATTTTATAAAATATATGAGCAGTATCACAAGTACTACGTCTATTAACAAAACAATTCAATTAAAATGATAAAACCTTTTTCGCTGTTCACTGCTTGTGTACTTCTTTTTTTTGCACAATCCTCTTATGCCTATAGTGGCCTTTGGCAACAAGTAGATAATACCAATGTGCCGGCAAAAGGTACACAGGTACTACACCCAACAAAATACCTGGTATATAGCCTTACTACCGATTATCTGAAACAGGTATTGTTTACTCTTTCTACAAATCCAAATAACGGACAAATCATCGAGCTACCATTACCAGACGGTAGTTTCAGGGATTTTAATATATGGCAAACGCCAATGATGCCCGATGAACTGGCCGCAAGATATCCCGGCATTAAAACCTTTACAGCCGAAGCCATAGGTAATCGTACCATCACAGCAAAAATTGATTTTACAGAATACGGCTTTCACGCCATGATATTTGATGGCGAAAACACGGCTTTTATAGATCCTTTTACACGCGAGGACCAGAATTATTATATGGTACATTATAAGCACGATGAATACCGTCCCCTTTCTGCAAGAATGAGATGCCTTGTTCACTCCCAGTCTCAGAATGAACTGCAACAGCAAGAACCCATGACACTGGAACAAACTCAACTGCCTAAGCTGGCTTACAGAACAGTAAGTGGTTATCAATTACGTACCTACCGTCTCGCCCTCTCAGCCGATTACGAATATTGCCAGGCTGCTACAGGTTTATCTGCGCCCAGCATTGCACAAGCGCTTAGCTATATGACCACATCCATGAATCGAATTAACGGAGTTTATGAGCGTGAGTTTTCTATTACTATGACCTTTGTGGCAAAAGAAGACACCCTGATATGGACACAAAGCACCGGCACCATAAATGGCAATGATCCTTTCAATAATCCCACAAATATTGACGCTAATGCAAACGCTTGTCTCAACAAAAACCAAACAACCTGCGATAACAGAATAGGCTCTGCCAATTACGACATAGGCCACGTTTTTACCACAGGGGCAGGTGGTCTCTCAAGCTTGGGTTGTGTATGCCAATCAGGTCAAAAGGCTCAAAGCGTTACTGGGAGTTCTGCTCCTGTAGGAGATGGTTTTGATATTGATTATGTAGCCCATGAAATGGGGCATGAATATGGTTCTGATCATACGTTCAATGATAATAATAATGGTAGTTGTGCTACAAATGCAGTGCAAGCTTACGCCTACGAACCCGGCAGCGGCTCCACTATTATGGCCTATGCCGGCATTTGCGATGTGCCTATCGGAGATGACATTCAACCTCACAGTGATGACTATTTTGTAAACAGCAGCCTTTTGCAAATTTATGGTTACACCAATGTTGGCAGTGGCAATACCTGTCCGGCAAAAACAGCAACTAATAACAAACCAACCGGACTCACCTCTTTTACTGCTTCTTATAACATACCTTATAAAACCCCCTTCGAGCTACTCGCCCCTACTGCAACCGATTCTGTAGCCGATACATCAACAACCTACTGCTGGGAAGAATGGAACCTGGGTGACTTTGGTTTGGAACTCATTAATACCCATTTTTCGGGTCCTATATTCCGCACCTATAGCCCAACAACTTCTCCATTACGCGTTTTTCCGAAAATGAGTATGGTTCTTGTCGGCATATTAAGTAATGCAGGCACAGAAAACAACCAGGGCGAAAAAGTACCCGATACTGCCCGTTTTTTAACTTTCAAACTGACCGTTCGTGATATTTATCATGGTAATGGCTGTTTTCTTTTCCCCGACGATACAATCCATTTGAATGCCATCAACACAGGTGCTGGCTTTAAAGTTACCAGCCCTATTGCAAGCGCCAACTGGACCGGTGGATCTTCCAATAATATTACCTGGAATGTTGTAAGTACCAATGCAGCACCGATAAGCTGCGATTCAGTTGATATTTATATTTCAAATGACGGCGGTAATACCTGGCCCGGATCACTTGGCAAATACCCCAATAATGGTTCTGCTACTGTCACAGCCCCTAATATTGCAACCAGCACTAATGTGCGCATAAAAGTAAAAGGTCATCACAATGTATTTTTTAATGTGAACGCATCTAACTTCAAAATAACTAATAATACAGGTTTACCTACCGTTACATTAGGGCTGGAGCAAATAAACTCCGTCTATAATGATGTAACAGTTTATCCTCAACCTGCAAATAATACATTAAACATTGTGGCAGGCACAGATAAGCCTTTACAGGCAATCATTGTAAACACACTTGGCCAGGCAGTTTGGAAAGGACAAATGAATAAATCGCTCAATATTTCTGTAAATAGATGGCCAAAAGGAATATACTTTTTACAATTGACGGATGCAGGTAATAGTCAACGCATAGTGAAAAAGCTGATTATAGAATAGTCTCTTATTAAGAGTTTTTTTATTCTGCTATTATTACCTTGTTTCCGTGAAATATTTACTACTTTTGAAAATTACGAAAATGCGATTATGAAAAAGACAATACTTATTTTGTCAGCATTAGCTTTTATCTGTTCTAACAGCTATTCCCAGCTCCGCGGTGTTTGCGATGCTGACCAGGTGCGTGCGCAAGCCATAAAAAACCATCCCGAAATACTTCAGTTTGAGGCTGACCTTGAAAATCAGGTTAGGGAAAAAATGCAAAAGATAGATTTGAAGCATGCTGCTAAAACAACCAGTGAGGATACAAGCTGGATTGATGTGCCGGTGGTTGTTCATATCATACACGACTATGGTGCAGAAGACTTAACAGATGCACAAATAATAACAGCTGTAGCCAATTGGAATATAGTATATGCCGGGGCCAATACAGATACCAACCAGGTAATCCAACCTTTTAAAAAGTATATTGGCAATCCCCGTATACGCATTCATCTTGCCACAAAAGATCCTTTTGGCAATCCATGCCACGGTATTACGCGTCGCCGCTCGTATCTCACATATCATGGCGGTGAAAACGCCAAATACGACGACTGGGCAGCATCATCCTACCTAAATATATGGAGTGTACAAAACTTCAGTTTTGCACATAATGGCGCAGCAGCTTATGCCCAATACCCTGCAGTTGGTGCTGCAGAACCTTTTTATGATGGTGCAATATCCATATATAACTACATGGGTTATGATGGCGACAAAGTGTTGAACCATGAAATGAGTCACTGCTTTAATTTAAAACACACTTTCGGCGATGCCAATGCTGCCGGTGTTGGCCAGCCTTGCAGTGATGATGGTGTGGACGATACCCCTCCTACCCATGGCGATCAAAATAATTGCCCTTTATACGATTCGGACTGTGCTACCGGTTACCTGAAAATATATGCATCTGCAATTCCAGGTGTCGATTCTTTAGTTGATTACCCCGACACTGCAAATGTTCAGAACATTATGAACTATTCTACCTGCACCAGGATGTTCACTAAGGGACAAGTTAAGCGCATGCAGGATTGTTTCGGCAGCCCAATTGATAATAGGAATAACCTCGTTGATTCTGCCAACCTGACACTTACCGGCGCATTGCAATGGCCGGATGTTGCAATAACACCCGATTTTTCTGTCAGCAAGGTTTTTGTGTGTCCCGGAACAATTACAAGCGACGTTGTCAAATTTGTTAACCATAGCTGGAACGATACCGCAACTCAAGTAAACTGGAGCTTTTCAAATGGCCCTATTGTTCAGGCACCCTCCACGCTCACCAATACCCCTCCTCTAGCTACTCCTAATCAATTTTTTACTAATCCTACCTCAGCCTATACTAATGTAAGCTTCTCAACACCAGGCTGGGTTACCGTTACTATGGCTGTGGCTGGAAACCATACCGGTACTTCAACCCTTGTTGACAATCAACGTGTTTTTGTTGCCGATACAAATGCTACAAATGCTAATGGATATCTGGAAGAATTCAATTCCGGCGGAGATCTAGGCAACTACCCTATGTTCAACATTTATAATAATGAGTTCAAATGGCAATTGTCAAATGTTGGTTACTATGACAATACAGGTATTATGTATACTGGTTACGATTCCAGGATAGATTATACACAAAATATGTACCCGCTCACAGGTATCCCCGGCGGTGATTCTGATGACTTCTATACTCCTGTTTTTGACCTCAGCACACTTAGCGGCGGAACACAGGCATGTATGAATTTTATGTATTCAGGTACCACTCGTACCAATATATCCCAGGACATGAATGATGTTCTTACCATTGCCTATATGATGGACTGCGGCAGCTGGGTGAACTTAGCAACACTTAAGAAAGCATCATTGGATAATAAGGGAACCGTTAGCACTTACTACGTTCCAACAAGTACCTCAGACTGGTCGCTTAAGAACATTCCTTTACCTGCTGCGCTCACTGCACCAGGTCATAAAGTTGCTTTCCGCTTCCGATATGGCCCGGGAATGGATGGTAAGGGCTACAATACTGCAAACTATGAAGGTCATTCTACAGGTAACAATTTCTATCTCGACCGCCTCAGTTTCAGCAGCTCACCTGCCACTGCTGTAAATACGCTGCTTCCAAACCAGGATTTTGCAATTGCTATATCTCCTAATCCTACTAACGGAGATGCATATATTGCCATAAAAGACCTGAGTAATACTGCTATTAGAATACGTGTGACAGATATTTCCGGCAGGTTGGTTTATGCTACCGAAAAAACAGCTACCGATCATGTTACTGATATCATCGTTCCTAAGTCAGCTTTATCTGCAAGCGGCATATACATCGTTAATGTATCTACTCCCAACCAGGTACATACTGAAAAACTGGTCGTTTATTAATAACTGAATTATCTATACTAAAAAGAGCCCCGGAAATAATTC
>CAIYVS010000816.1 GCA_903929655.1 uncultured Bacteroidota bacterium
GGAGAAAATCTGGTATCACTGGCATTGATCTGGAATTTGATAAAGATGGAGAGCGATATATTATTGCTATTAAATCTGGGCCAAATTGGGGAAATAGCAGACAAATTGCGCGAATGATCAGTGATTTTAAAACTGCTAAGAAAACATTAAGGACAAGTAATTCAAAATTAAATGTCGTAGCCATTAATGGCTGTTGCTATGGCAGAGATAAAAATCCAGATAAAGGAGACTATTATAAGTACTGTGGTCAGATGTTCTGGGAATTCATATCAGGAGATAGTGAGTTTTTTACTAAGATAATTGAGCCACTTGGATATAAAGCAAAGGAAAGAAACGAAGACTTTATGAAATCCTATTCACAAATGAAAAATAAATTTGACATTGAATTTGGTAATACATTCTGTGATAAACAGGGTGCAATTGATTGGCCAAAATTAGTTAGGTTTAATTCTCAGAAGTAAAACTCAGTTCAAGAATTTAGGGAGTGGATCATTAAAACCCGGGGCCATTTTAATCACCCAGGATGGGCGGGATGTTCCTATATGGCATTCCGTCTAAACAAATACAAAGCCGATATCTCCTTTGCCAGTTATCAGCTATAGAGGCTCCTTATTGTTTTTTTAAAATCGGCAGGGCTAATAATTCTGCCAAAGGTTTGTATTTCGCCCTTATTATGTATGTAGGCTACCTTGTGCGCTGGTAATACCAAGTATCCCGCAGCTCATTTCCCACCTCCCAATGAATACCACATATCCAATCCAACAAATCCAAATTCAGACCAAAAAAATCTTAATGCATTAAAATTTTCCGCAATAACACACCTCAAAAGCACACCCTCAAAAACCGTCAGGTATCTATAACATATAATTAAATAATTACCAACCAATTACAACGAAAAAATTTTCTGTCATACGGCAGTTTTACCCGTGTCATAGATTTTCGATTTGCACAACATTTTACCCCTCCGGAACTTTGGCCCACCGAACGCTATTTTCCGGAACATATAAACGCCATCAGCATGAAAAAGCATCACTTTACACAATAGTATTCTACGAATCTTATAGGCATTCGCGCCGCGATAAACTTCATACACCTCACCTCTTCTGACACCTTTTAACAATTTAGCTTTTTAACATTTTAACCTTACCTCATGACAACAAAACACGAATTCGCAAGAGAACTCTATTTTCAGCAAGACCTCACACAAGCCGATATCGCCCGCCTCCTCAACGTCAATCCCCGCACAGTTTATAGGTGGATGAAACAGGAAAACTGGATACGCATCAAAGCATCGGCCTACCATGCTCCCGCAGCCATTACAGATAAAATATATTACCTGCTCAACGAAATGGCAAACACTATTATTAGCAAAGAAACAGGCCAGCGCATCCCGACATACGAGGAGGCCCGCACCATGAACCTCCTTACAAACGTCATTGACAAACTCAATAGCAGGTCCACCCTTTCCGAGCAGATACAGGTCATGACAAATTTCACCTCCAACCTCGCACGCACCGACATCGAAAAAGCCCGCCTCATTGTCAACGAAGCAGACAACTATATCAAAGCTGAGTCCCGTAACGGTTACCATCCCAGCGAAACAGCATACGGGGCAGACGAAATAGACATCATCACGGAAGAACTCTTTCCCCTCCAGTTTGAAGACGGCTCATCCATCCAGGCCCCTCCCGAAGCACAAAAAGTGGAAATACAGGTCACACCCATCCAAAAAGCAAAATGTAAAGAGATCAGGAAAGCAATCAAAACCCTGCAACCCTATCCGGGCATCTCCTGGATGCATGAAAATCGGGTAATTGATTTTATAAGAGGCGGCTCACGCACCCTGACAAGCCTCGAATGGGATATGCTGCTCAAAAAAGGCTTCACCGAAGAAGAACTCGAACTAGCCCTTTTTAATGAATTTTCCTGGGACAAAGAAAAAGATGAATAAAAATCGCAATGTCCGAAACATCGAAAAAACCGGACATTTTGAAAAATTTAATAAAAATTGATAACCAATAACTTACAACAAAAATGGGTAACAATACCCAGTTACACGCGTATTAAAAATAGTCTGCAACTATATGCCACTTTACACTATTTCTTTTCTTTTATTGACTTTTCGGGCAAGAAGTCTTTAGGGCTACATTTCAATATTTCAGATAATTTATTGAGATGGTCTAAATTCCAACTGGATGGATATTTCGGGCTTTCTATCTTACCAACAAAACCGATTGATAGCTCCATAAGGTTAGCGAGTTCCTTTTGAGATATATCAAGCTCTTGCCTCCTTGCTTTCACCTTATTGATAACAAACATTTCAAACTTCGATTTCATTGGCTACCATATTAAAGGCAACCTCCAAAGTATAACCATGTGTAAATATTTTCACTTGCTTATTAGCAAGTGTTTTGTATTTTTACCCAAACGGCTATCTATGGACAACAATATCAGCACGGCGCTATTAGAAAAGATAAAACATTTTATAGAGACTGTACCGCCTGAACGCCTTAGCAGGAATCTACGCAATCTATTACTTGAACATCTTTTAGTACAAAAAGACGGCTATACCTTTGATATGGACGACTTACTTTTAGATATGATGGGCTTATTTGAATTGCTGGAAGCAATAGAAACAGAAGGAAAACAGTAGTGTTTTATGGTTTCTTCTTAGGAGTGTTAGCCTTAGTGTGCTTCACGGCTGCATTTATAATATCAATAAATGTGCCTTTAACGGCTAACTTCTCTTCATACTTTTTAGTGCGTTCTTTCTTAGGCTTATCTTTCTTTTCGTCTGCCATAAAACAAAGTTACCTTTTTGCATTCGCTCCAAGATAAAATTATTTTTGAAAAAACAAAATAGATGTGGATAAAAAACAAGAATTGGGTAAAACTGTTGATCAGTATGTGAATATCTTTTTTATTGTTTGCATACTTGTTTTCATACATTTGTAGTGGTTAAGTAAATACAATGGCATTACCTCCACAACTGATAGATCAGCTTGAGGCTGAAAAGCGACTCCTTGAAGATAAAATTTTCGAGCAACAAGTCCGTATTAAAGAAATAACAGAGTTGCTTAATCATGCTCAAAAACTTAACATTAACTGGGCGGCCAAAGCTATTAGTTGTCTTAGGGGTACATTGGAACCAATGACTATGGATGATATACTGAGATGTATATTTCAGGGCGACTTGACAGAATTGGATAATAAAGACAGAAGACGAAATTATGTTTTACAACTTTCTTTAGCATTAAATAGACTTTGCAATAAAGGCACGATAATTGGCAATAACATAAACGGCTATAAAGGCAAAATATATTTTCTTAAAGAATGGGCACAGGAAAATGGAAGTTTTAAAACTGAATACAAATATTATTATGACCGTAAAATAAATAGATTATTAACCGAAAAAAATAGAATGCAATTTGGATAAATGAAATCCGCCTATTGCGAGTAGGCGGACCTAAAAAACGTACTTAAATAAAATAGCTGCTACCATGGCTTTGTTTACTTCCATGTCAATTTGGGCCTCGGCAGCCACCGCGGATCTGTTGTCGGCCGTGGCAAAGGCGGCGCTGCGCGAGGGACTGAAATCAATCTCAAACCGGCGAAACAAGGAAAAGAAACCTAAGCACTAACAGCGGTGTGTTAAATGAAGATGATAGAGACAACAGAGGGATTGGAAAGCCAGAGTTGGTGAAAAGCGACGGCAGCGAAATCTCCGTCCACCATCGTCAAACTGCGTGCTGATAGGGTGA
>CAIYVS010000817.1 GCA_903929655.1 uncultured Bacteroidota bacterium
GGATGTTATTTTTTTAAATAACTCTGATTGTTCTTTATCCATCCTGTCTATCGGCTCCTGTTCCCATACATCCAGGCAAACTCCTTTTATTTTACCGCTCTGCAATCCATTCCATAAAGCTCTTGAATCTGCTATTATACCTCTAGACGTATTAATCACTATAAAACCCTTGCACATGTTTGTAATAAATATGTCATTCAGGTAATAATGGGTGTCTTCCAGCATCGGAACATGAAAACTAATAATGTCTGCTTCCTGGTAAATGGGGCTGAGATCTTTACAATTTAATATATGTGCAGGGATATTTTCAGGTCTGTATTTGTCGTAAGCTAATATGCGTACATCGAAACCCTGCAGTTTTTTTGCAAATGCGGCGCCGGTATTGCCAAATCCTATAATTCCTATTGTTTTACCTTCCAGTTCATAACCCCTGTTTTCTTCTCTTAACCATAAGCCCTGTTTTATTTCCTGGTTACTCCATGATATCCTTTTCATCAGGCTTAACAACATGCCCAGGGCATGCTCGGCCACTGCATTACTATTACCCTCGGGACTGCTAAAATATTTTACGCCTTTCTCATCGGCGTAGTCCGTATCAATTACCTCCATACCAGATCCCATACGTCCTATCCAGCGTAGATCGGGCGCTTTATCAATCAACTCTTTATTCAGTTGCAGACGGGTAGATGTGATCACGCCAACACAGTCCTGTATTGTTTGCAGGGCTACGGCCTGGCTTATATGTTCCATCATCACACATTCATAACCCTCAGCCCTAAAACCATCGGTAAGCACATGATGTACAGGTGCGGCTATAAGCACCTTGCCTGAGTTTTGTTTCATGCCTCGAATTCTTTGTATAATGTAACAAAATCTGATACTGATAACTGTTCAGCCCTTTTATCCATGATCGGATTTGCCAGCATAGGCGCAGGCAGAAGGCCTTTCAGGGCATTGCGGAGCGTTTTACGACGTTGGTTAAATGCGGTTTTTACCAGGTTGATAAACTTCTTTTTATCGTTTATTTCATACGGATTGTTCATATTAGTAAATCTCAATACAGCGCTTTTCACTTTTGGGGGAGGGGTAAAACATTTTTCATGAACCTCAAAAAGGTACTCCACTTTAAAGAAGGCTTGCATAAGGACGCTTAAAATACCATAAACTTTCGAGCCGGGCCCCGAGGCCACACGCAAGGCCACTTCTTTCTGGAACATACCTATTGCTTCCGATACCTGGGGCTCCCATTCCAGTATCTTAAATAATATGCCTGACGATATATTATATGGAAAGTTTCCTATCACGGAAAATGTGCCTTGAAAGGGTGCGGCTGCTTTAAGTATATCTTGTTCTAATATCTTGCCTTTTATAGAAGGGTAGGTTTTTTGAAGGTACGCTACTTTCTCGGTGTCTATCTCAATAGCTTTGTAATGAATATCGTTTAACTCTAGCAGGTATTTTGTTATGGCACCCCCACCCGGACCAATTTCCAGCAATTGCATACCTGGACTCGTTGTTAACTGGGCCACAATTTTAACACACATATTTTCATCGTTCAGAAAATGCTGCCCTAAACTCTTCTTAAGCGTATACTGCATAGCTGCAAAAGTCAATGTTCATCCTGGCATCACCAAGACAATGTTTATTTTTTAATACTGATGAA
>CAIYVS010000818.1 GCA_903929655.1 uncultured Bacteroidota bacterium
CCAAAAATAGACAGCGAAACATCCCTAAGCGGAAGGTATATAGCCTTCGAAGGAAGAAAAGCGGAAAAAATATTTCAGGAAGAAAAAGAGCTACAAATAATTGATAACCAATACAATGAAGAAGAACAAGACATCGAAAACGAAATAGAAGCGGAAATAATTCCGGAACGCCCCGGCTACAAACCACCCGTCTTTGTTCGCAGAAGAAACGTAGTACTTCCCTCCGGCGTTATATGGATACAAAAAGGAGAAATGTTCAACCCCGCCACACTCGAAACCCGCCGAATGACAATGGAAGAATGGGATATCCTCCTCGGCCTGGGTCTTGGCCGCCTCGACTTCGAAGGCTGGTGCCCCGCACTGCCTTAACTGATACAAAAACGCTTCAAAATGACCCTAATCATATTTTACCATGACTACCATTACCTGCAAAGTCAAAAAAAATCATTTATCTTGTATAGCTCATGCTTTATTAAATGTTTTCATTTGCACTTGTTGAATTGAAAAAAGCAGTTTGCCTTTTGGTGAAAGTCAGCCCCATGCATAAGATATTATGCCTGTTCCTGACCCTCTCTGTAATAACTGAGCCCCTTAAATCACAAATCCTGCCTAATGAAGGCAACATTTTAAATTATCGTCTTGTAGGTTTTTCATTTCCTCCTTTAAAAGGCGGAGTCACCTGTATACTTGAAATTGCGGATGGCAATTACAGCACAGAAAATTCTTTTAAAACAAAAATTATCAAAACCATTTCTTTTAAGGGGAATAAAAAAATAATAGAAGTGCCTTTTTGGGGCGAACAATATACCTGGCGTACCATTGTTAAAGAGAATAAAGCCGGGCCTGTAAAAAGTGAATTGCATCATTTTAGCACCATACTCAACCCCGATATGGATACCAGTAATGTGCACTTAATAATTACGCAAAAGGCAAAAAAATATAAAGATGCTTTAGTATTGCTTGACAATCTAAATGCAATGTATGATATGGCAGGAAACCCAGTATGGTTTCTTCCCGGTAACTTTTTTAAAAAAAGCGGAGTAAGGGACTTGAAGATTTCTCCACAGGGAACTATCACTTTTATAGCGGCAGACAAGGCATACGAAGTCAATTATTCAGGTGATATTATATGGCAAGGGCCCAATACGGGTATAGTGAGCGGAGACAGTTCAGAACATTATCATCACGAGTTGACAAAATTGGCTAACGGACATTATATGATATTGGGAGATGAGCCTGTTGTACTGAAACAAAACCTAAAAGGCAACAGTTCCATAGTTCAAAAAGATACTAAAATAAACAGCAGCAACGATTCAAATACATCTAAATTATTTTTCGGAACCCTTATAGAATATGATGCGAATAGCAAGGTAGTGTGGTACTGGAAATCTTCGGATTACTTTTTAAAATCGGGGCTTTATCAATATCAATCCGGCTTGCTGTCAAAAGACCTGATCGATGTTCATGCCAACTCGTTCTTTTTTGACGAAAAAAATAAGCTTATTTATATCAGCTTCAAAAACATCAATTGCATACTAAAAATAAAATACCCTGAAGGAACTGTGTTAAATAATTATAGTGATATTAATAAAGATGGTATCCGCGATAAAGAGACCGCTCTGTTTTGCGGGCAGCATAGTATCAGGCACTCTGACAATGGTTATTTATACCTTTTCAATAACAATTCCTGCAATCACGCACAGGTACCCGCTATAATGATATTAAAAGAAGGGCAGGCAGGTATGAATCATGATATAAAAAAAATATGGGAGTACAATTGTGTTCAATGTGCTGAGCTGAAACAACCTGTTACCTCGGGAGGAAATGCCATAGAACTATCTGACAATTCATTTTTTGTAAATATCGGAATGCCTTACAGTGATATATTCATAGTGAGCAGGGATAAGAAAATATTATGGAGTGCCAGAGCTGAACGAAGGGACCCTGCTACCAATACAACCCATGATATTTTCGATTATCGTGCCAGCATCACAACAAACCCAAAAGATATTGAAAAACTTATATGGAACAGTACAAACTCATGGAAGCCTTGACAATATACATTCCCGTTCAATATCGGATATACACCTTCCTTTGAATCAATAATAATATTTATACAATATGAATTTAACCTTTTAAGTACTATCTTTTTAACCTCTTAACTTTTTACTATATCACCCAATCTCCTATCTTTGTAAGGCTATGAGGAATATTGCTTACGTTTTGTCAGGAATTATGTGTGTACTTGTTTTTTTCGCGTGTAAAAAACAAAGCGACCCAACTATACCCCCTCCTTTTTACCCGCCCAATGATACCACTTTGCATACCGCCGGGCCATTACAGATATTGCTGGATGTGTCTAACGGGATATCAGTATATAATGCATGGGGTAAATTGGTTGCTATGAAATCAGACAGCGCTACGGTTCTGTCTCCGGGAGATACAGTGCATGTAGGGGGCCAGTATGGTATAGCCTTTTTTGTAGACAGCAACCTGGTCAATACCCTAGATGCGGGTACCCTTACTTTAAACAGTGTGAATATTCCGCACCCTGCCCAGTATTTTTCTTATAAAGGAGTAACAAATTCTTTGGCTACGGGTGCCGATTGGGTGGGCAGCGGCACGGCTTCGGTGCCTGCTATATCTTATTTCTTTAGCGGTGGCTTCCCCAGCTATACTGGTAAATTTCCGTATTCGGTATCAAAGGCCAACGGAATGCAATTCACCTTCAACTCGTCTACGCTTAATTATGCCGACTCGATCTATGTTATCCTGAGCACAGTGGATAGTGGTAATATCATTACTTATAGCCAGGTTTTCAGTGCCACTGCGGGTGCGGTTAATATTACAGGATCCGCTTTCAATTATTTACCTGCCAGCACCATACAGCAGGCGCATCTTACTTTGATTCCGTTTAAGTACACAAGTGCGGCCTTCGGAGATAAGAAGTTTGTTTTTGTAAAAGAGGCAGAGCTATCGCATACGGTGGTCATTCAGTAGTAAAATCCAGATCGGAAGATCCAAATTCCAAACTACTAATTCCAAATTCCTCTATCAAAGTTTGATGAGGTCGTCTGTTTTGCGGTCGTAAAAATGATATTGGGTAAGAGGTGCATTATTGTCAGCTACTATCTTGAGCCTTATTTTATACTTCCTGTACCATTTCCATACTATTGAATTAAAGAAGACGCCCTTGGTAAGGTAGGCCTCCATAATAGGATGCACATGCAGAGCCAGCTCGCGATGGCCCTGGTCTATCAGGTATTTAAGGTCTTTTTCAATATCATCAACCAGCAGAATGGACGGCCCTATTTTGCCTGTGCCTTTGCAGGTGGGGCAAACTTCGGCGGTAGAAATATTCAGCTCGGGGCGCAGGCGTTGCCGGGTTATCTGCATCAGCCCGAACTTGGATATGGGCAATATAGTATGACGTGCACGGTCCGTAGCCATCAGGTTCTCCATAGCTTCCAGTATCTGCTTTTTATGCTCGGGCAGTTTCATGTCTATGAAGTCGATGATAACGATACCGCCCAGGTCGCGGAGGCGTATTTGCCTTACAATTTCTTCTGCTGCTTCCAGGTTGGTAGCTGCTGCATTTTGTTCCTGGCCTGCTTCTGCACTACGGGTGCCGCTGTTTACATCTATTACGTGCAGGGCTTCGGTATGTTCTATTATAAGGTAAGAACCGCTGTTGAGGTTAACAGTTTTACCAAAGGATGCTTTTACCTGTTTATTAATGCCAAAGGTATCGAAGATGGGTTGTGTTGCACTATGAAAGGAAACAATATCTTCTTTATCGGGTGCTATACGGGAAATATATTCCTTGGTCTCCGTCATGAGTTTTTTATCGTTCACCACCACCTTCTGGAAACTTTCGTTCAGCAGGTCGCGGAGGATGGATGTGGTTTTATCCTGTTCGCTTACTATTATTTTGGGCGCTTTGGAGCCTTTCAGGTTTTTTTGTGTTGTCTTCCACATTTCCTCCAGCTCCAGTATATCTGTATGCAGTTCGGAAGTGTTCTTGCCTTCAGCTGCCGTGCGCACAATAACGCCCAGGTTTTTTGGCTTGATGCTTTCTACTATGCGCTGCAAACGTTTGCGCTCATCGGCCGAATGTATTTTGCGGGATATGGCAACTACATCATTAAATGGTGTAAGTACTACAAAACGCCCCGGTAATGATATTTCGCAACTGAGGCGTGGCCCTTTTGAGGAAATAGGTTCTTTTAATATCTGCACTAAAATCTCCGGGCGACTGTTCATCACCTCGGTTATTTTGCCTGTTTTAAGGATCTCTGCTTCGTTCTTGAATTTACCAAAATCGTCTCCCCAGGTAGTATTGCCATCTATGCACTGGCGGGTAAATTTAAGCAGGGAGCGTACATATGGGCTAAGGTCTGTGTAGTGTAAAAATGCGTCTTTCTCGTAACCAACGTCTACAAATGCAGCGTTGAGGCCGGGCATAAGTTTTTTCACTTTGCCGAGGTACAGATCGCCCACAGCAAATTCGTTTTGCCCGTGCTCATAGTGGAGTTCTACCAGCTTCTTATTTTCAAGAAGCGCTATCTCAACTCCTTCTTCAGAGGCATTAATAATAAGTTCTTTGTTCATGCTACCGTCTTTTTTCCAAATTCACTGTTGCTGAAAAATATTGCCGGATGCCAGATACTGCCGGGCCTTTGCAGGAGCAAAACCCTAAGAATAACAAAACCTTACACTTTTAGCATAACATATAGATTATGATAAAAGCGTAAGGATATATCGCAGAAGCAGGTAAATGGGAAGGGGGTAAAACCAGCCTTATTTATTCTTCTTATGACGGTTCTTTCTCAAACGCTTTTTACGTTTGTGTGTAGCAATCTTATGTCTTTTTCTTTTTTTACCACAAGGCATGTTAAAATAATTTAAGTTTTATTTAAATGAATTTATGTACTTGTCGATATCCCTCGTAAAATCAGGTTTATTGACTATTTTCTTACACTTTTCAAACAGTTCAATTGCTTTCTGCTTGTCTCCCTTTCCTTTATAGGCCTCCGCCATAAAATATAAAGCTTCAGAGTTATCAGGATACTTTTGCAGTATTCCTTCATAACGTTTGATGGCTTTATCAAACTGGCCTGATTTAATTGCGAGCCTTCCTAATAAAAGGTTGGCAGGTAAATAATCAGGTTTTTCGCGAGTGAGGGCTAACAACATTTGTACACCCTGCATCGTTTCCCCGGTTCCATCTATATATGTGGAAGCTAAAAGCACTTTGGTAGAATCGTTGCCGGGGTCTATCTCCAGTGAACGTTTAAAACACGCTATCGCTTCATTTGCTTCCCACAACTGCATAGCTTCAGGATTTCCATCACTATGCATGAGCTCCAAAAAGAATTGGCCTGCAAAATTGAGCTTTTTTTCCGAATTCTCCAACTTTGCTGCTTTTGCGCCAAAATAAGCCGCAGCAGGCGAAAATTTATTTATTTCCCATATATGCGCTATGCGCAAAAAATTAGCAGCCATCTTTGTGGAATCAGAGGTGGCTGCCAGTTCTTTTTCAATTGTATTGATCTCGTCTAAAGCAGGCTTTGGCAAACCAGCCCTGGATGCTGTTAGTATAGAATCGAAAGATGCAGGTTTTACAAGCCCTGAGCCTGAAGCCATGGGCATACCTGTGGTGCGCTGGCCCATCTGCGGTTTTGCAGGAGGTGTTGTATTACCACCCCAATACAAAAAAGCGATTAAACCTATGGCTACGGCAAGAGAGATATAATGTGCTGGTCGCAATGAATAAATGATTTCCCTGCAAATATAAGGGAATTGACGTTTGCTTCAATTATGCTTCCATTGCATCATCTGCAGCATGCTCCACCAGTTCATGGTCTGAGTCTTTTACAGCCTGCACAAACTCTTTAGCAGGTTTAAAAGCCGGGATAAAATGTTCCGGGATCTCTACTGCAATGTTCTTTTTGATATTACGCCCGATCTTGGCTGCGCGTTTCTTCAGGATGAAACTACCAAAGCCACGAACATAAACCGGCTCGCCTTCTACTAAAGAAACTTTCACTTCTTTAAAAAAAGCTTCAAGAGCTACCAGGATGTCAACTTTTGGAATTCCTGTTTTTTCAGCTATACTGCTTACTATGTCTGCTTTCCTCATGATTAATGTGTGTTTTTTTGTAATTAAAATGTGTTCTCTTTCCTTTATAGTTCAATAATTATAAAAAAATAATTCGAAAAATGCTGTTTACTAATCACTCACAAACAGTATAAATCGTACAATATTATAATACTATGCATATTCAACTGCAATTTTCAGACCAAAGTATCATAATATAATGTCTTAGTCCGTTTTACTTAAGTGCTTAGTTATCGATCACAAACACATAAATCCCTGAAAATCACTGCTGTATTTATATAGACTATAATTTATGATGTAATGGTTGGGTCAAAAATAAAAAAATGTTGGCAATGAGTTGGTTTCCTTTAACTTAAATATAAGATAAAGTTGTGGAAGATTGGGGAAAATAATACACAATTGGGGGAATTATTCCCACTTATGCATTTATAAATTTTGCATTCAAAAGTCATTTGATTGATTAGAAATGGGCAATATATATAAAAAAAGGACGAACCCATATAGCCGGATTCGCCCTTGAAAAATAAACGGGCCTTATCTCAATTTTAGAGTAATCCCTATTTTACCTCCTGCAAATTCATTACCTCCCCCAAACTCCAGGTTGATACCAAACTTGTTTGTAAAGTAATAGCGGCCACCTACCTGGGCACCCAGCCCTAAACCTGTTGTATGGTTACCATAATATCCGGGAGGCGAATTCCAGATATAAAAGCCAATGTTCAGACCGGCATAAAGGTCCCAATTGCGGGGAATATTAAGAACACGGTTAAAATGGTAATTACCGTTTGCAGATATACCTACTGCATTCAGGGCGTAGTTAATATCGTGATAGTTGTCTGTGTAGGACCGGAAGGATAGTTCACCACCTACTGATATATCTTTGCTTACTCCGTGATCAAAACCAATGTAAACAGGTATCCCATAGTCGGAAAAACCAAGACCCAGATTTAATTGGGTGGACTTGTCGGACAAAGCATATTGTCCATAGGAGTAAGTAAATGAGCTCATCAAACCTAATACTATCAACAGCTTTTTCATACTCGTTGTTTTTAGAAAAACATATTTCAATGAATA
>CAIYVS010000819.1 GCA_903929655.1 uncultured Bacteroidota bacterium
TAGTTATAGCATTTGTTATTGTAAAACAGTTAGTAGCATGAATTGTAAAGCCTGGCATGCCATCAACGCGCACGCATTGGAGCTTATCATTAAGTTGTACCACTAAATGGACCTCGGTTAGCATTCATGTATCAATCTGTCTGTCCATCCATGATTTAGCCTGTCTGTCTGTCTGTCCTTCAGTCTGTCCATTCATCTGTCAATTCAAATCACATCCATACCATTACAAAACTTTAAACAATTTGTACAATACTGCCCAAAATGTAGCTTCCAAAGCAGAAGATTTTGCTCACAAAAAAACTGATCAAACAGTCAAAGATATTCAATTTCATCTTAAATCTGATGCAGTTGGTCAGTATTTAAAAACTGATATTTTGGATCAAGATGATGAGATTTTTGCCTCAGTCGGTGATATTGTCACCCAAGAAATTTTAATCGAAGCCCAAGAAAATGATCAGCTAGATAAACTTTTGGCAAATCTTTCAAAGGATCCAATTTAAATTCTTAATTTTTTTTCACCCAAACATTTTTTAATATTAAAAATATATTCTATATGACCGTTATTGCTACTTACAACAACTTTGATTCAGCAAACAATGCTTTAGACCAATTAACAGACGCAGGATTTTCTAAGGAATACATCAGTGTTGCAGCACTTGAGGAAACCTCCAATAAAATACATAGTAATATAGTAACCAACAACAATGATCCAATAGGGGATATTGTAGGTGGAACCACAGGTGGAGTAATAAGCGGAGCTAGTTTAGGTGGTATAATTGGGCTTCTAGCAGGAGTTGCAGCCTTGAGTATCCCTGCACTTGGTGCTCTTTTGATTACTGGACCACTAGTTGCAGCTCTAGGTTTTAGTGCTCTTGCGGCAAATACTGTGGCTGGAGCTGCTATCGGAGGCACGGCAGCTGGTGTAGTAGGCTTAGCTACAGGTCTCACAAAAGCTGGACTCGACGCAGCAGAAGCAAGCAAAATCCAAGAAGTAATCCAATCTGGTGGTGTTATGCTAGCGGTCGATGATAGTTCAGGTATGGTCGAAGAGATCTTAAACAAAACTAATCCAAACTCGGTTGTAAAAATTTAAGGATTGGAGTTTTAATCAAGTTATAATCCCTTAGGTGTGTACTTGAGGGATTTATTTTTAAACCCCAATAGAGAAACTAAAATCTGATCCTAAATCACATCCTAAAACTTGATCAAAAACAAACAAAAAAGCAAGGTAGGAATCTATGAAAAAACCAAACCTTGCAAGTAGAGTTAAACCTAATAATTTAGATTTGTCCAATATTGAAAATATTGATAATTGGCTAGATGATAGATTTTCCTTACTGAATCACAGCAGGCACGGAGGAAGACCTAGAACAATGAGTTTTAGTGATGTATTAGTGTGTTTGAGTTTAAAACAAATATATACTTGTGAAACATGGAAAGGATTGTATAATTGTTTGATTGATAGGGGTAAATCTGAGATTGATTTTAAAATACCTCATTATTCAAACTTTTTAATCACAATCAAGAGCTTTATGATATTTCTAGTTCAGATAATACTTTGGCAAGTAAATATCAATAAAGTTGAATTCTTAATGAAAGATTTTAAAATTGCCCTTGTGGATTCAACTCCATTACCAGTATGTAAAACAATCAGATCTAGTAGACATAAAACAATGAGGGAATTTGCTGAGTATTCAAAAGGTACTATGGGCTGGTTTTATGGTTTTAAATTACACATTACTTGTGATTATGAAACTAAAGATGTCGTAGATTTTATGTTTTCAAAAGCTAAACTAGATGATAGGAAATATTTAGAAAAACTTACAAGCAAAACATTCGCTAACACTGGAACTATGTTTGTAGCTGATAAAGGTTATCAAGCAATTTGGCTAGAGGAGCTAGTTAAAGAAACAGGAAACTATTTAATCACAGGCAAAAGGAAATCAAAAACCACAAATACTTTAGCTTCACAATTTGATATATTCTTACTACATATCAGAGCTAGAATTGAAACCATATTCTCAAATTTAAAACTAAATCAATATCTTACAAATACTAGATCAAGATCTGTTTTAGGCTATGCTTTTAATTATTTTTTAGCCTTGTTTGGACAAATACGTAAAGGGAAGAATTGGAGTTTCGCTATTTAGGTATTAATCTCTTAACTTTGGACCTTCTAATCTTTGCTCTTTGAACTCTGCCATCCCTCTGTCCTCTCTCTAAGTAACGTTTGACTCTATAGCCGTGTGTGCTTGACACTCTTCTAGGTGCATTGAAGTCTCTTTCTGTGTGTATGAGACACACAAGTAGGTTCTCTAGACTCTATTTTAGTATGTGTAGGACATTCTACTAAGTGCTTGATCGTCTCTTTTTGATACGATGAAGTCTATAGCTGAGTGTGTAGGACACAGA
>CAIYVS010000820.1 GCA_903929655.1 uncultured Bacteroidota bacterium
AAAACGATGATAATTTGCCTAGCTTTTTACAACATGCCAGTTCATTGATGGTCGGCAAACCGGTTTCACCAGCCAGAGTATATATTAGTTTGTTGCTTTTGGTTATCACCACAACAATATCCGGCAGCCTTATTTATAGTGCTGTGCGCAGTAGCTTGATTGCTATCGGGCGCAATCCTTTAAGCAAAAAGTCAATTATCAGAACTGCTTAAATTATAACCTTTGCTTTTCAGACAATCATTAATCTGCTTTTTGTAATTGGTATAGGATTCCTGTAATTGTTGCAGAGATCTTGTTTGTAATAACGCAGCTTCGTAGCGTATGCCCATAGCAGAAACAAGACGACATTTTAAAGAGCCAGGAATATTGAGTTTGGTAGTCCACATAATGCCATATTCGTTGGCTTTGATGGTGGTGTCTTTTATGTCATAAAACTTTTTCGGTGCACTTGCAAGCACAGCGAGCAAACTACTGCAAAAATCATTTGGCTGGGCATGAACAGATGGTCCGGGCCCAGCCAAAATGATGAGAAAAAACAGAAAATGTTTCAACAATTTTATTTTCGATTTTTAACGAGTTATAATTTTTCTATTACTACAGCGCTTGCGCCACCGCCGCCATTACAAATTCCGGCTGCACCATATTTCGCATTTTTTTGCTGCAGCACATTTATCAAAGTAACAATAATGCGCGCACCGCTGCAACCCAGCGGATGTCCTAATGAAACCGCACCACCATTCACATTTACCTGGTCGGCATGAAGCCCCATTTTTTGCATATTTACAATGCCCACTACACTAAAAGCTTCGTTCAGCTCAAAATACTCAACATCTTCCATTTTTAAACCTGCCTTAGCTACCGCTTTCGGAACAGCTATAGATGGAGTTGTAGTAAACCATTCAGGGGCCTGTTCTGCATCCGCATATCCTTTTATTTTAGCTATGGGTTTAATGCCCAGGGCATCAGCCTTTTCTTTACTCATCAGCACTAATGCTGCGGCACCGTCATTCATGGTGCTGGAATTAGCGGCTGTAGCCGTACCATCTTTTGTAAAAGCAGGCTTTAATTCAGGTATTTTTTCAAATTTCACATTCCAGGGTTCTTCATCTTTACTGAATTTTACCGGGTCGCCTTTGCGTTGAGGTATTTCTACGGCTACAATTTCATTATTAAAACGCCCTTCATTCGATGCTGCCTGGCTGCGCTTGTAACTTTCTATTGCAAAAGCATCCTGTGCCTCGCGGCTGATATTACATTCTGTGGCGCAAAGATCTGCTGCATTGCCCATAGGGTAATTGTGGTAAACATCAAGCAATCCGTCTTTTAATAAACCGTCTATGAGTGTGACATTGCCATATTTATGGCCCCAGCGTGTGTTCTCATCATAGAAAGGAACATTGCTCATGCTCTCCATTCCACCCGCAACCACAACATCCGCATCTCCCAATAATATAGATTGCGCACCCTGCATGATCGCTTTCATACCACTGGCACATACTTTGTTGATGGTAGTGCAGGGTACATTATCGGGAACGCCTGCAAAACGCGCGGCCTGGCGTGCCGGGGCCTGCCCGAGGTCGGCTTGTAAAACGCAACCCATCAAAACTTCATTTATTTCACTTGCGTTGATACCGGCCCTTTCTATTGCTGCTTTAATTGCAATGGAACCGAGTTTGGTTGCGGAAAAATCTTTCAATGCTCCGCCCCATGCTCCCAAAGGGGTTCGCACTGCAGATACGATATATACTTCTTTCATAAACCATAAAAATTTTAAGACCGCCAAATGTAAGGAATTACTTGATTAAATGAGGTAATCATGGTCAGCGCCATACTGAGTCTATATTAAAGTATAAAAGCTTTAATAATAAGTGTTTGCAAATCAGACTGGTATTGTCTAAAAATTGTCATATAGTACCGGAAGCTTGTTAAAAAGCGTTAAATGCAAGAGTTGCATTTGGCTATTATTTTATTCCTGCTTATTTTTAGTAATACTCATTGCTTCAAAAATTAAAATGGATTCCTGTGAAGAAACTGATATGGTGTTTTAATATAATTCTCGTTTTAGCAATTTCTTTTAGGCCGGTAATGGCGGGAGAGTCCAATTTATCAGAAAACAATAATGTTATTGTTGAGAACTATATTTTGGGTCTTTACAACCATATTGATTTTGGTAATCGCTCATGCCTCTCATATGATGCATTCAGTAAAGCGTATCACGGTTATTTAAATCTCCGCAATGCCGGCAAACTGAATGTGGAAAATGAGATATTGACTATTTGTGATTTTACATTGTCCTCTACCCAAAACCGTATGTGGATCATTGATCTTCGTAAGAAAAAAGTACTGTTCAATACCTATGTTGCACATGGCAGGGGATCGGGTGAAGAGTTTGCGAGCAATTTCTCTAATAAATACAGTTCTCACCAGAGCAGCCTGGGGTTTTATGTAACAGGTGATACTTATGATGGAGAACATGGTATGTCTTTACGTCTTTCCGGTATGGACAATGATTTTAATGATGCGGCTTATGATCGGGGTATAGTAGTGCATGGCGCTGATTATGTAAGCGACAGGCATATTGCCAGCAACGATTATTTGGGCCGTAGCTGGGGATGTCCTGCTGTGCCTTCAAAGCTTTCTGCAAGTATTATCAATACGATAAAGAACGGTACCTGTTTATTTATTTATTATCCTAAGAAAGATTATTTGCAGGCTTCTTACTGGCTTAATAAGCATATTGATCATCTGCCGGAAGATGTGATGCAACCGGAGTTTCAACTTATGGCCAGCAACAACACGGTAAGGGATACTATTGTTGAGTACATCTCAAAAGGTGTTGTGGATAGTGTGACCGTTAAGAAACACTCACTTTAGTAAAGAGATGAGGCTGCTGTCGCGTTTATAAATGTCATTCAGCAGACGTGGGTGGGTGCCGGTAGAATCTTGGAAGGCAGTAAGGTATACGATATCCACCGGTATCTTGTTTTTCAGTATTTCCCATTTTGTTTTATGAGTTTGTATCATGGAGTCTAAAATGCCTTCATCAAATCTTCGTCCTTCTAATTGGGACAAAATATAAATGGCCATTTCCTTAGGTTGCTGCACTCGTACACATCCTGAACTTAGCGCTCTTGCACGTCTGCCAAAGTCGTCCCTGTGTGGTGTGTCATGGAGGTAAATATCAAATGGGTTGGGCAGGTTGAATTTTACGTAACCAAGAGAATTATCGTCGCCGGGTGACTGCCTGTAATAATACCTCCTGTAATTTTTGGGTGTTACAGATCTGGGGTCGATGATATTGCCATCTTTGTCATAAACTATGAGCCCTTTTTTGGCAAGATATTTTGCACCGCTTTTTGTGATGCCGGGCAGTACATCCTTTTTAAGTATGGTTGGGGGTACGCTCCAAGGGGGGTTAATAACAATATTGGTCATGTCAGCATTTAATGAGGGGGTTTGGCGGGCAGGCTGGCCTACCACTACACGCATATGCATCAATACGCTGTCTCTTTTTCTTAAAAACAATTCCATTAGCGGAACATTAACCAGGAGGTAGGTATCTGTAAATTTCTTTTGCATCCAGCGCATACGTTCCATATTTGCTTTCAGCTTGTATGCAATATCGTTTAGCGGGCTGGATAAATGGACAAGGGTGATGCTATCCATGCTGCCACTGGGTTTTAATCCCATATAGTATTGGTAGCTCAGCAGCAATTGTTTATTGCTAAGATGGGAATCTTTTTTGTCTTCATATATCCAGGGTAATTCCTGTTGTATCACATTGCTTATAGCATGTACTGTTGTGCTGTCTGCGGCCTTGTAGTTTTTCAGGTTGTGCAGTGTTCTTATTGCTGCATTTAATGTACTGTCTTCTGCAAGCTCTGTATAATGTTTATAGGCATTCTGTAAAATAGCATAGTCTGGCAGCATGCTTCTGAAATAGCTTAGTGATGTGTATTGCTCATCATTATTCAGCAGCATAGCCGGGGCATCCCAAACTGTGTCATTTTTATAAAACCAGGTTGAGTCAGCTTTTTTAGGGTTGATCTCTCCGAACAAAAGGTCGTGGGCAGCCAAAAGATAGCTATAGGTGAATAGAGTATCAAAACTGAGGAGGGTATTCATATCTGATTTGCCTGCCAGAATTTCGTTATTTATTTTTTTTAATTCAGTGAGTTTATATTTCTCGGGGTCCAGTCCGTCCCATTGTATTTCTTCCAGGTCCTGCAAATAGCTTGTTGCTGCTTTTACAGGTTTGTTTTGAAATAGCCATATAGGTATGTACTCATTTAGTTGATAGGTGTACCGGAGATTATAGGAAGCATCAGACAGGTGTTTCTTAGTTTTGGTGGTATCTACTGGCTGTAATATTGATTCCAGTTTATCTGCAAAATCTTCAGCGCTTTGGTCTGTTGTGATTCTTTTTTGTGCCTTTTCTGTCTTGTAGTGCTTACAGGAAACAACAGATAAAGAGAAGATACATAAAAAAATGAGACTACTTTTTCCGGTGGTAGCTATTATTTGTTTAACAGGATTCATATTTGTCTTTATTGTTGCTATTCTCTCAATTGCCTTTATCAGAAGCGATTCTAAATTTAAAAATTCAATTCTTTTATGGGATCCCAAAATATTTTTTCAAAATCCACCACTTTATCATCTTTTACCTTTATTCCTTCTTTTTCCAGCAATTGCTGCATTTTGTCCGGGCTTTCAAAATGATGTTTGCCTGTGAGCAGGCCTATCCTGTTCAGCACTCTGTGTGCGGGTACTTTAGGTTTCGCATTCGTGCAATTGTTCATAGCGTATCCTACCATGCGGGCGCCCGACTTTAAACCGATAGCGGCTGCTACTGCACCATAAGTGGTAACCCTTCCCCTTGGCACACAGCGCACAATATCGTAAATGACTTCGTATATATTCTCTTTATTTTTTGCAGCTGTTTTCATTTTTTTTGCGTTTCATCATTAATTCGCTTTTATATGGTTCGGGTACATTCATATAGTCATATGGGCAATTCAGGCATCCGTTACCGCAACAATATCCTCTTTCCGACAGATAGCTGGCAGTAAATACCAATAAACCATCCGGTAATATGTTGTAATCTTTACCCTCTGTCAATGGTCTGTTCATGCCTGGCAAATCTTTCTGGCATTGTGATGCCTTTTGATGGAAGCGAGAATGACAGAAAATAAATGGTTCTTCCTTCTTCCAGGTGCATTTTTTCATAAAAGGTCTGAATTGCCAATGGGCCGCTTGCCTTTCCCTGGCCGTACACATCAGCTATGTTTTCATGAAGGCTGCATTCCTGCCCGCTTATGGTTTCTAATGTAAATTCGTATAGCTCCTTTGAGTCTGTTTTTAAGTTGATCCTCGAGCCTGGTTTCAATAACTGCTGGTATTGGTGCAGGAAACGGGGATGGGTAAGGCGATTTTTCTCTTTGCCCTTCTTTAAAAAAGGATCAGGGAAAATGATCCAAATCTCAGATACCTCACCGGGGTCAAAATAGCTGGTTATTTGCCCTATCTGGGCCCTGAGGAACGCTACATTCTGCAGGTTTTCATTCAGTGCAGTTTTGGCACCGGTATAGATGCGGTTCCCTTTTATGTCTACTCCTATATAATTCAGGTCTTTATGTTCCCTGCCCAGGTTTACACTGTATTCTCCTTTTCCGCAGGCCAGTTCCAGGGTAATGGGGTTGTGGTTCTTAAAAACCTCATTCCATTTACCTTTCACATCTTTGGGGTATTGCAATACGTTGGGGTATCCGTCTATAGCCTGGAATTTTATTAGCTTTTTGTGTCCCATAAAGCTGGCAAAGATACGATGCTTCTGATATATGGCCCCGGCTTGATTTTTTTGAAATTCACCTAGAAATATTTTTTTACTTTTCAATTATTTCTTAAATTGAGCTGGACTTTATAGACATTTATAACGATAATCAAAATTCAATTCAATGAAAAAAAGATTTCTACTTTTTACGATTTTTGGGGCATTTGCATATCTCCTCTTTTCAAGTAATGCTGCCGGACCTGCAAATATAAGTCATTTAAATTGCACAGGGTCTCAGGCCAGCCAAAGAAATTGTGCGGGTTCTGGATGCCACGGAGTTAGCGGACCAACTGCTGTTGGGCTTTATTTATATGCTGCAACAAGTTCAGCGACTACAGTTGATACCATTCTGCCAAATCAGCCATATACGCTCGTTATTTTAGGTACCAATACCAGTTTATCCACACATGACTATGGATTCCAGGCAAGTTCTGTTTCCGGCATCGGTGCAGCACAAACACAGGCAGGTACCTGGTCAACATCGTTTACCAACACTCTTGGTATTACATCCCTTCCATTAAGTAATCCAACAGTGGATCTGGTTGAAAACCAGGCTATGCTGGTTGCAAGTTCCAGTCTTCCCCTCGGTACTTTTCACGATACCTTATACTGGACCGCACCTCCTACAGGCACCAGTAGCGGGCCTGTTACTTTTTATTGTACCGAACTTGCTGTAAATGGTAATGGACAGGCAGATACATCGGATGTATCCGGTAACGATTCCTTAACAGTATATTTCAATGGAACAAGTTCAGTTAGGTCTATTTCTGAAAATACAGCTATCAATGCTTTTCCTAATCCATTCAGCAGCCAGTTCCGTTTGCAGCTGAATCACGCTGATGCCGGTACATATACAGTAAGGGTATACAACCTGGCTGGCCAGACTTTATACAAACAAAGTATGCAGATAAACAGCAGTAGTTTTGAAACTAATATCAATACTTCCAATTGGGCTCCTGGTTTCTACGGAATACAGGTGCTTGATAAAGATGGCGCACAACGCATCATCCCGCTTATAAAACAATAGACGGTCTTAATATCTTTTTATAGCCATCCGTCCTTGCGGATGGCTATTTCTTTTGTGACAACCCTGAGTTTTTTTAACGCAGACTAATAAAATACTTAAAACAAACTGAAATGATTTTGTGAGCAGGTATTTTAATTATATTGCATACTATTAAATGCAATCGTTGTATGACATTGGTGCTTTCAGAAAAAATGACAAATAGTGCCATAAAAAGTAAGGTTTGTCCAGTTTTCTGCAGATATTCTTAATGATTTTTGGACTTGTAAAACTCTATTTTGTATGTTTTATCATTTTTTTAAATTAATTTATTTTACTAAATTGCGCTATAACTAATTGATAATTAAATATTTAAATTTCGAATAATGAAAAAAAGAATTGTACTTTTTACTGCTATCGGCGGCTTATTATATTTAACCTTAAGTAGTGAGAGTTCTGGACCGGCACTTTTTGGTAATAACCGTACGGGCGCTAAAGCATCCTTAACAACATGTGGCGGCGGTGGTTGCCATGGTGGAACGAATGCAGCTACTACAGTAACAATAACTGTTGATTCCGGCACTACTACTACGCCAGTTACCAAATATGTAGCTGGCCAGTTGTATACTATTAAAATAGCAGGAACCAATAGCAATAGCAATCCAAAATTTGGTTTCGAGTTTGCTTCAGTTAGCGGCACTGGTGCAAGTCAGGTGCAGGCTGGTACAGCAGTAGCATCTTCTTTGCCTGCATATGTTTATAGTGATGCTCTTTCCGGCATAAATATCATTGAACATGGAGCAGCGTTAACGGCTACTACAGCAGGTGTGTATAATGTATCTTTTCAATGGACTGCACCAGCTGCAGGTACAGGCAATGTAACTTTATATTGCACGCTAAATGCTGTAAATGGCATAAATGGCGCTGATGCCGGAGATATGAGCAATAATACGTCAGTTGTGTTAAGTGAGGAAACAGTGCCAAATTCTGTATCTTCTATTTCAGCGAATACAGCTATCAAAGCATATCCTAATCCCTTCAGCAGCCAGTTTAAATTGCAGATGAACAATGCTGATGCAGGCACTTATACTGTAAAGGTATATGACC
>CAIYVS010000821.1 GCA_903929655.1 uncultured Bacteroidota bacterium
AACTCATAAGGCAACAGATATCTTTAAATACATGCACGGGTTGCCATAATGCAGAGACCAAAACTATATTTACACATGTTGAGCCTATGGGTTATGGTGTTTCTGCAAAATATTGGAATTCACCGCCCGATGTCACAACTGCACCACCATTAGGTATAGACACAAGGTTTGTGACCAAATCAGGCGGATCTTATACCACCCCACCTATAGGTGAAGATGTAGTGAATGTATCAGCATTTCTCACAGGTCGTAACTTCAGGCTACCAGGTGGTTTGTGTACCCCTCCCGGCGCTACCCCCTGGTATGACGATTGGTGTGGAGACGAGCCAATTGATCCTACAATGAATGGCCTGTTCTTTGTTAATGCCCAGGATAATTACCCCGGGAATGCGATAGGCCTGAACACCTATGCATTTGGATATAACGATCTTCAAAGAAGGAGCCAGGATTTAGCCCTGATTGCCTGCACCAATTGCGCTACAATGAAAACAACACCACTATTGCAAATATTAATGGGAATACCAATGCCATTGGGCGGACACTAAAATTTATAAACCATATTTTGTAAAAAACATAAAATAATTCTTATGAAAAAAAATATTGTATTACTGAGTTTTGCCACCCTGCTGTGCAGTGCACAATACTCTTTTGCCAGAGATACTGCTAACCCTATACAGGTGAAGTGTTTCGAGGCCGAGGGAGTGGTGGTATATGATGTAAGAGGTTGTGTGCCCGGATCGGACATATCCTTTTATTCGCAACAAGGCGGTGGCGAAATAATGAAACAAGCCACTGTTAATGCCGGCGGTACCGCCATTGTAAACTGGAACCAGAACACAATGCCCGCATTTGTGCTGAATGTACTGGATGCAAACGCTTCCGGCATTGCAGGCAGTGGAATGGTAACATTTACAGGCGATAAAGAATTTACTGTAAATGATGTGGCGCTGGATAATAACAGTGGCATTGTTACACTAAAGTGGAATGCTGCCGTAAACAAAACCGGCAACTATGCTTTTGAAGTACTGAAAAGCGTAAACGGCCTGGATTATTCAGTTATCAAGTCTGTAGATGCACAGGGCGCTGCGATGCTTCCTTACTCTTTTACTGATGCTTCACAATCTGAAGGCACAGCAACATACGAGATAAAGGTGAAGGATAACAACAACGATGTCTACTACACATCCAAGCCACTTTATGCAGATGGCAAAGATGTAAGTGTATATCCTACAGTTGCGCATACCAGCATTAATGTGAAACTGAATGATTCGCGCTACAGCACGTATCATATCATCAACATGAATGGACAGGTTATAATATCCGGCTCTTTGAATAATGCCATCAACAACTGTTCAATCGCTACCTTGCCCGCAGGTAACTACATGATAGAAATATCTACAGCAGGGAATAAAATAAGCAGTACCAAATTTGTAAAAGAATAGGTACTTCCCGCGGACTTTAAATGTAAAAGAAGGTGCCTTCCCAGGCACCTTCTTTTTGTTTACAACCGGGATTCAGGGTGGTAACAAAAGACTCATAAAAAAAGCTCCCGTTTGAAAACGGGAGCATCACCATGAAAACTTAAAACACATTTATTTATTCGGCTTCTCCAACAAATTAAAAAACTGGTCCAGGTTTGGCAGGATGACGATGCGGGTGCGGCGGTTGGCTGCGCGTCCTTCATCGCTGTCGTTGCCGGCTACGGGCACATATTCACCACGGCCTGCAGAGGTCATGCGGTCAGGAGGTATATTGTACTCGTTCTGTAATATGCGCACTACCGAGGTGGCACGTTTTACACTGAGGTCCCAATTGTCCAGCAGCAAACCTTCGCGGAATGGCACATTATCGGTATGGCCTTCCACCATAAACTCAATCGTGGGATTGGCGAGTAATACTTTGGCTACTTTGCCCAGTACTTCTTTTGCCTGCGGCGTAACCTCGAACTTGCCGGTTTTGAAGAGCATCTTATCAGAGATGTCCACGTATATCACGCCTTTTTCTATTTTGATATTGATGTCTTTATCGTTCAAATCACCTATGGCGCTTTTCAGGTTCAGCACTAGTGCCATAGTGATAGAGTCTTTACGGGCATTGAGTGTTTGCAGGTCGCGGATATAGGCATCTTTTGCACCCATGGTTTCCAGGAATTTATTGATACTCTCTGCCTGCGAACCTGAGATGGCGGAGAGGTCTTTAAGATGGTTGAGCACCTGGGTATTAGCTTCGCGCTGTTCTTTCAGCTGATTGTCGCGGTCACTTAATTGTTCCTGCAAGAGACGGTTATTGGCTATGTAAACGGCAAGAGAATCGTGGCAGGCATTGTTACCGGCTTGCAGGTCGTTGTATTTAGCCTGCATTTTAGAAAGATCAGACTCCAGGCGTTTCTTTTTAGACACTGCATAAGAATTACTGCTACAGCAAAGTGATAGCAAAATAGCAGCAGAACATACGAACAGGAATAATGACCTCATAAAAACGCATTTTTAAATGCACAACAAATGTAGATGTTATGATGAAAGGAAAACATGACCTTGCTCATGTGTATACATGATATTTGTCTGACGCCGGAAACCAGACAGGGTGTCTATTGGTATTGTATATAAACAGGGCGCGGGTACAGCTTCAGCACCTCGTCCGGTTGCATGATGTATTTACGGTCTGAGTAGGTAATATCGTTCTTATAAAACAATTTGATACCGGGGAACTGGACGGGTTCGTTGACCACGGCAAGCTTATACGAGTTGATCTTTTTGGCAGGAAAACCGAAGCCATCCATATTTATCACTATCTGCACCTCGGGGCGGGTGATGATACGTTTGTAATTGGTAAGCATGTCTTTTGTGAAGCGGTGCACAACGAGTACTTTTGGAGGAATATGGTATTCTTTCACCAGTTTGGCCAGGTATTCTGATGCAAAATTAATATCGGATGCATCCATAGTGCCGATGGTGGAACCGGGGCGTCTTTTGTTCTTCATAGAGAATTCGGGATCGATGGCGAGGTGTACGTTGGGCAGTTTGAGGTAGGGCTCAAGCGCTGGTATCTCTTCCTGCACAGTGCCCCAGCCTACCTGCACATCCAGTATGACAATGGCGTTGATCTTTTTAGCCAGTTCCAGTGTTTTGTCTATTTGTGTAAAGGGCATGCGCAAGCGATATTTTTTAGCTTTGCCGGGTTCGTGCTGGGCGCTGACCACAATATATTGCAGGGCAGGCAGCACAGGTGTGAGCGAATCTGCATCAGACCAGTGTTTTACTTCGCCTTTCAGCTTTGCTAGCATTTCGTCGGGCGGCAACTCACCAAGGATGCCCATTTTGCCATTGTAATAGTTGCCGTAATAAGCGAGGATCCTATGAAAAGGGAGGATGGCGCCGGGCAGGGGATAAGCAGTTTTGACAGGCCATTTGTCTGTGGGTTTGTTATGCACCATGGCCATGATGAGGGAATTGTAGAGTGCAGTGTCAAGTGTAAGTTGTTTGGGTTTTGCTGATTCGTCATGAATCAGCATGTGTAATATCAGTAAATTATAAAGTGCCGTATCCGAAGCATGCACCAGCGGCTTTAATTTATTGACATGAGCAGATGTATCTTTTTGCTCTTTAACAGTTTTGCCTTTGCCATTTGAATGCTTACAAGCAATAAAAAGTACGGAGGCCAATAAGAGGCAGGAAACTATTTTATTTGGTCTGTATCTTCTGTAGAAGATCTTTGGGTCGTTATTCATTTGTATTATTCTAAACAGGAAACAAAAGTGATAAATAGACAAATCAATAATCATGAGCAATATCATCTGATAAATTCGGCCAGAAGATTTAAAAAAGCTCCCCTTAGAGAAGGGGAGCGTGTCCGCAATATGAATATAAATCAGAAAAGAACTACAAATTAATCGGGCTTCTTGCCATCCAGAAACGTATTGATGGTTTGAATGCTGGCCTGTGCATCGTTCTGCTTTTCATTTACGCCTACTGTGTAGCCGCTGTAAAAAGTATCGGCTGATGTGATCTCGTTATCCAGCTTTTTTTGCTGGCGCACATAGGCAGGAACAGCTTCCAACTCGTCGGCAGAGTCTGAGTTTTTAATGTCAAAGCTCATGCGGCGCAGACGCTCGGCACGTTCTTCCAGCAATCGCTTTTGCTCTTCGAAACGGCGTTTTTCATCTATTTCATCCTGTGTAAGAACATGGCTGCCTATTTTGATCTCAGGAGTTTTTGCCTGTTGCTCTTCATTTTTGATGACCAGTTTCATTTCTATTTGTTCTTCTGTCTTCTGCACAGGTTCGGTCACTTTTATCTCGCTCACAGGTGCCTGGTATTCCTGCACAGGAGCTTTTATTTCAGCAAAAGGTATCTGTTCTGCTGTAGGCAGTGGTTCCAGTGTAAAACGCTCCCATGGCTCATCAGCAGGCGTAAAGGGTGAGGACTTCACGTCGAATGAGAAGCGGCTTTGAGTTATGGGCATCTCCACAAGTGTAGGTGCCATAGGATCGGGCTTGGCCAGCGGTGTTGCCACGGGTGTTGCATCCGGCATAGTTGCAGGAGTATTGAGCGGTGTAAGCATGCGTGTATTAAAGGGATCCTGTGTATTGGTCTCTCCCAGTTTAACGATGATCTTTTCAGGCTCGTTTTTCTTTACGGGCATATCCGCAATGATCTCCTTATGATTAAAGCCAGTGGCTATTACTGTAACTGCTATCTTATCTCCCAGGTTAGGATCGTGTCCCATACCAAGGATAACGTCGCAATGGTCACCCGCCATTTGCTGTACATATGCCTGTATGGCCTCTGTTTCGTCCATGGTATGCTCATATTCGCCCGCTGCAGATGTAATGTTGAGCAGTAACCATTTGGCGCCGCGTATATCATTGTCATTGAGCAAAGGAGAATTCAAAGCTTCTTCCACCGCCTGCAATGCACGGTTCTCGCCGTTCTTTGAGGCACTACCCAGTATGGCAACACCACCATTTTTCATTACGGTGCAAACGTCTGCAAAGTCCACATTGATCTGCCCTGTGGTAGTGATGACATCTGTGATACATTTTGCTGCTGTAGCCAATATATCATCCGCTTTGGCAAAGGCCTGTGTGAAAGGCAGGTTACCAAACTGCATGCGCAATTTATCGTTTGATATAATGAGGATAGTATCTACATGCTCGCGCATCCGGTCGATGCCTTCCTGCGCCTGTTTCATGCGCTTGCGGCCTTCGTATGTGAAGGGAGTGGTAACAATACCTACTGTGAGGATGCCCATGTCGCGGCAGATTTTTGCAACCACAGGCGCACCACCTGTACCGGTGCCACCACCCATACCGGCAGTAACAAATGCCATACGTGTGTTCACCTTCAGTATTTTGGTGATGTCTTCCAGGCTCTCCTCGCTGGCTTGTTTACCTATTTCGGGGTTAGCGCCTGCACCGAGACCTTGCGTAAGATGAGGCCCAAGCTGAACTTTGTTAACTACAGGGCTTAAAGCAAGCGCCTGTGAATCTGTATTACAAACTACAAAATCCACGCTTTCAATACCGAGGTTGTACATGTAATTTACAGCATTGCCGCCTCCGCCGCCAACACCTATCACTTTAATGATAGAGGATTGATTTTTGGGAATTTCAAAATGTATCATACAATTTCAATTTAATGTGGGTTAGTAAATATTTATTGTGAGTTGTGATTTTATTATTTTATTCATTATTTCATTTCTTCATCGTCAACGTCTTCAAACATAGCTATGAACTTGCCTTTCAGCCCGTCGAAAAGACGTTTCAGGTTTTCATTTTTCTTGGTTTTCTTCTGTTGAGAAATTTCGGTTTCCGGTTCTGCTGCTGCTTCGGTTTCATCTGCGTCGGAGTTCATGCCGTTGGCGCTGGTGTTAAAAACTTTCTGCATTTCCTCTTTTGAAAGATGAATGATATTGCCACCTTCGCCTGCAAAACGCATACGGCCGTTCTCAAAATCATGATAGCCTCGAAGTATCAGTCCTATGCAGGTTGAATAAGTGGGGCTCATTAATGAATCTGCATGGCCGCCAGCCAGGTGCTCATTCGGAATCCCGATCCTTGCACCCATACCTGTTACATATTCTGTAAGCTGGATGATGTGTTTTAGCTGTGCACCGCCGCCTGTTAGTATGATGCCACCATACAAGCGTTTGTCGAGGTTGATCTGTTTCAGGTGGTATACAACGTAGTCCAGTATCTCCTGCATGCGCGCCTGGATAATATGAGCCAGGTTCTTAACTGAAATTTCTTTAGGAGGTAATCCGCGCAGACCGGGAATGGTGATGTAGGCATTGGCATTGGCCTCGTCAGCCAAGGCAGTACCGAATTGCACTTTCATTTGTTCTGCCTGTGCACGTAATACACCAAGCCCGTTGCGTATATCGTTGGTGATATTCACACCTGCATAAGGGATGACGGCGGTATGTTTTAAGATACCATCAAAAAACACGGCCATATCGGTAGTGCCACCGCCGATGTCCACAATTGCAACGCCTGCTTCCAGGTCTTCCTCGTTCATTACGGCTGCGGCAGATGCAAGCGGTTGCAATACCAGGTCGCGTGTATTGAGGTTACATTTATCAACACAACGTTTGATATTACGTATGGCATTGCGGTCGCCGGTTATAATATGGAAATTGGCAGCAATTTTGATACCGCTCATACCGATTGGGTCCAGGAATGCGCCATTGTTATCAACACAGTATTCCTGGGGTACAATGTCTATGATCTGGTCGCCCGCCGGTATGTATGTTTTATACTGATCGCGTATCAGCAGGTCAATATCTTCTTTATTGATCTCTTCATCCACACGGGTGCGTACACGCTCGCCACGTGTTTGCAGGCTTTTAATGTGCTGTCCCGCTATACCCACATAGACTTCTTTTATCTCCAACTGGGGATTTGACAAGATGCATTTCTCTATGGCTTGTTCTATTGAACGGATACATTGTTCAATATTCATGACCACCCCATGGCTTACCCCCGCCGACTCAGAGCGTCCAAATCCGAGTATCTCGAGTTTACCAAACTCGTTTTTTCTTCCGGCAATAGCAACCACTTTTGTGGTTCCGATATCAAGGCCTACGATAATGGGTTGTTCTTTCTTACTCATATTGCGTCACTTTTAAAAAATTAATTGCTTGTTTTTTTCTGATAGATATATTTTGGTGATTTCTTTTTCTCTTTATCGTTTTTGTTATTGTTCTTCTTCTTTTCTGCTTTCTTTTCTATTTTCTTTTTTTCGACCTTTTTAGCTCTTGCAGGGATTACTTTATGTGCAGGGGCCGCTTTCGATTTTGCCAGTGCTACTTTCTTTTTATCTGCAATTTTCTTTACCGGAGCTGCAAGAACCGGTTTTACGGCTGCTGTTTTACGGACTGTATCTTTGACGATGACTACATTGTTTGCCTTCAAACTGCTGTCAACCATACTCCTTGTCCAGCTCATATTTGCCATAGCCTTGTCTACAGGTCCTTTCCAAGGCAGCGCAGGAGAGGCAATGACCTGGCCTTTATAGCGCAGATCCAATACATCATATTTATCCCAGCCTATCCTGCTGAATATTTTTTTATAAAACACATAGAGGTTATCAAATTTTTCTTTCATCATGCTGGTATCTCCCAGTATGATCTTCTGATTGCCTAAAAGAGGTACCAGCACGAAGGTGTTCCCCGAATCAATAGTTACATGTGATATCTGCGCCATCCAGAAAGGATTGGCTTGAATAAATTTTACAACTGCAAGTATCCGGCCCTTCATAGATCTCCCGGCACTGTCATCTTTCAGTTGCGGCACATTGGTCACTACTGTGGTATAGTATATGTAGTTATCCGATAGCGGCATGATACTTAATGTCTTGTCCAGGTAATAGCTGTTACCGTTGCTTTCGAAAATACGGGTAAGGGGCGTGCGCTGTGTTATAAACAAATGCATAACCTGAGCATTGTCAATATACACTTGTGCATCCTTTACCCAGGGACTGGTAGCAATCGTTTGTTCCATTTTTCGGGCATCCAGCTTACCGATAGGCACATGTGTTACATCCCCGCTGTCGTTTATCATTTCCATCACCTTCTTATCATCCAGGAAACGATATTTATCTCCGTTGCTAATGTCTATTTCTATTTTACTGAGTGTTTTTGTTTTTTCAATTTTTGATGCACTGGACAAAGCAATAATGCAGCAGCAAATGAGCGCGATCGTAAAGATCGTGTTCAGTATTTTGCGTGTTGATATTTTGCGTTTCTCCGTCATTATTTTGTTTCGAGTATATGTTTTATGGGTTGTACCAGTTTATCAATATCACCTGCCCCAGCTGTTATAAAAAGATCCAGAGGAGCCACTTCTACATATTTCAACAAGCCTTCTTTTGACAAAATAGTATGTGCAGGATTCGTCATTTTATCAGCTATCATTTGTGATGTCACTCCTGCAATTGGCAATTCGCGCGCAGGATATATTTCCAGCAATATCACTTCATCTGCCATATCCAGGCTATGTGCAAATCCATCTGCCAGGTCCCTGGTGCGCGTGAAAAGGTGCGGCTGGAAGGCCACCACGCATCTACGACCGTGAAATAATTGTTTGGCGCTACCTATTAAGGCAGACAATTCTGCCGGATGATGCGCATAGTCATCTATATAAACGATCTTGTCAGTCTTCAGCAGGTATTCAAAACGACGTTTTATTCCTTTAAAACCGGGCAGTGTTTTCTTTACCAGTTCGGGATCAATGCCTAATAAGTTTGTAACTGCTATAGCCGCAACTGCATTTTCCACATTATGCATGCCGCCTATCTGCAAATGCAAACTCTTTATTTCCCAATCTCTTCCTATAACATCAAAAATATAGCCTCCATTCTTCTGCGTAATATTGGCTGCGTACACATCTGCTGCATCATTTTGCAGGCTATAGCTGATTGTTGAAGGTCCTTTCAGCTCATGAGCCCTGTGCAAACCATGTTTCACCAACAATGTGCCACCGGCTTTGATATTCTTAGTGTACTGTATAAAGGCTGATTCCATCTCTTCAACTGTGCCGTAGATATCCAGGTGGTCGGCATCTATTGCAGTAAGTACAGCTATATCGGGATGTAATTTTAGAAAGCTGCGGTCATATTCGTCCGCCTCAACCACTGCTACATCTTTAGAACTGCTCCAGTAATTACTTTCATAGTTCACGGATATACCGCCGAGGAAGGCATTACATCCATAGCTGGTTTCCCTGAGCAGGTAGCCTATCATTGTGGATATAGTGGTTTTGCCATGAGTACCGGCCACTGTTATAGCATAAAGAGCCTGTGTGATCCATTGCAAAACATCACTGCGCTTATAAACAGGGTAGTTATTGTCCCTGCACCAGTTCAATTCTTTATGGTCTTTGGGTATAGCGGGTGTATAGACGACCAATTCTGCTTTTGAGTCCACTTTACTGATATCGTCATCATAATGAACTGCTATACCTTCTTTTACCAGTTGTTTTGTGAGATCAGTTTCTGTACGGTCATAGCCACTTACCATAGTACCCTGCTCACGGAAGAAGCGCGCAAGCGCACTCATACCGATGCCGCCGATACCTATGAAATAAACCCGTTTCAGTTCCCTCACGTTCATTATTTGCCTGTCTCTTTTACTATTTCAAAAATCTTTTTTGCTATCCTTTCGTCTGCATCCTTAATGGCAAGGCCTTTCAGATTGCGCGACATGATCTCCTGCATGGCACTATCGTGCAGCAGGGTTTTTAATTTCTTTATCAATTCTGTATTTGCCTCATTGTCCTTAACCATTAATGCGGCATTGCATTCCACAAGCGTCATCGCATTACTCGTCTGGTGATCTTCTGCTGCGTGCGGGAACGGCACAAAGATCACGGGTTTACCGGCTATGCAGAGCTCTGCTACTGCAAGTGCGCCTGCCCTTGATATTACCATATCTGCTGCTGCGTATGCGTAATCCATCTCCCGTATAAACTCTACCACTTTTACCTTATCACTAAAATCAGCTGCACGTTTTTTCGCTTGTTCATAATAGGGCTTGCCTGTTTGCCAAAGCACTTGCACATCCTCAGAAATTATTTCCTCCAATTGACGGTCAATGGTTTCATTGATCGACCTGGCACCCAGGCTGCCACCTATTATGAGTATAGTTCTTTTGCTCTCCTGCAGGCCCAACCATACCTGGCCTTCCTCCCTGGTTATGTTCATCTGCGAAATATTCTTTCGCACCGGATTACCTGTTATAATAATTTTCTCTTTCGGGAAAAAGCGTTCCATATTTTCATATGCCACACATACTGCTTTCGCTTTTTTGGCCAGTATCTTATTGCTCTTTCCTGCAAATGAATTCTGCTCCTGGATAAGGGTAGGTATATGCATACCCTGTGCAGCATTCAGAACAGGGAAACTTGCATAGCCCCCCACTCCAACTACAGCATCAGGTTTAAAAGAATTGAGTATGCTCTTGGCCTGCATATGACTTTTTAGTATCTTGAACGGCAGTGTGATATTTTTTAAAATATTGCTCCTGTTAAACCCTGCTATATCGAGCCCTATAATTTCAAAACCTTCCTGCGGCACTTTCTCCATTTCCATTCTGCCCTTTGCGCCAACAAATAACAATTCTGTTCCGGGATACATGCTTTGTAATGCACGGGCAATAGCAACAGCCGGGAAAATATGTCCCCCTGTTCCTCCTCCTGCAATAATTACACGCACCTTACTCATACTATTATATAGCCGGTTTTATTTTATTGATTTGTTTTTTTGTTATTGTTTCATTTTCTGTAAGCTCATCTGCATTCCCTTCCAGGTCCAGCTTTCTTTTGCCTTCCATTTCATCCACATAGCGACTTACACTTAAGACTATACCGATCGCAATACTTGTAAACCAAATAGAAGAACCTCCCATACTTATCATAGGCAAGGTGATACCTGTAACAGGTACGAGGTGTACGTTTACTGCCATATTCAACATAGCCTGGAACACTAGTGTGATACTAAGTCCCACCGCCAGGAATGCCCCAAATGCATAAGGACATCTTCTGAATATGAGAATGCTGCGCCAAAGGAACAGGAGATATAAAGCAATGATAACTGCACCTCCTACCAGACCATATTCTTCGATTATGATTGCATAAATAAAGTCGGAGTATGGATGTGGCAGGAAATTTCTTTGGGTACTGTTGCCGGGACCCTTTCCGGTAAGACCTCCATTGGCAATAGCGATTTTAGCCTGCTCAACCTGGTAAGTACTTTCTTTTTTACCATCTTTCTTTTTATGTCCCACAAAATCCTGCACCCTTTGTTCCCATGTACCAGCACGACCAAAACCTGTAAGTTTGGAAAAAGTAAAGAGCACTGCTACACCCAATACGCCTACCAGTCCCAATAACATGATATGTTTAACGGGAATCCTGCCTATAAAAAACAAAATGCCGCATGTTGTACCCAGCATTAATGCAGTAGATAAATTTGCAGGGGCGATCAATGCGCATGTAAATATCATCGGAAACAATACCGGAAGGAACCCTTTCTTCAGATCCTTAATGACAGGTTGTTTGATACTTAATACACGGGCAAGGAACATGAACAATGCCAGTTTTGCCAGATCTGATGTCTGGAATGTAAGGTTGACAACCGGGAGCCTTATCCAGCGGGAACCTTCATTAAGTGTTGTACCGAACAATAAAGTATATAAGAGGAGCGGAAGACTGCACAAATACAAAATCACTGCCACTTTTGCAAACTTGGTGTAGTTTACTCTATGCACCAGGTAAATAATAATAAGGCCCAGGCCCAGCACCATTACTTGTTTCAGCAGGTAGTAGCTTGAGTTCTTTTCCATACGATAAGCCAATGAACCCGTAGAGCTATACACAGCCAGGAGGCTGATAAACGACAGTATCAGCACCACCGCCCAAATGACGTGGTCCCCTTTCGTTTTGTTTAGCAATTGTTTCATTGGTACTCCCACTTTCTATATTTCTTTTACTGCTTCTTTAAATTGTTGCCCCCTGTCTTCATAATTCTTGAAAAGATCGAAACTGGCACAGGCAGGTGATAGCAAAACCGTATCTCCCGTTTCTGCAAAAGAATAAGCTGCCAATACTGCCTCTTTTGCACTATGCGTATCTACTATTGTATTGACAATACCATCAAATACCTGGTGTATGGGTGTATTATCAACCCCCATGCAAACGATCGTTTTTACTTTTTCTTTAACCAATTCTATTATTTCACTATAATCATTCCCTTTGTCCTGGCCGCCAAGAATCAGTATTGTTGGTGTTTTCATGCTTTCCAATGCAAACCATACTGAGTTTACATTGGTTGCTTTGCTATCGTTGATAAATGTCACTCCTCTCACTGTTGCAACATATTCCAGCCTGTGTTCCAATCCTTCGAAGGTGCTAAGGCTTTCCCTTATCTTTTCTTTCCTTATTCCTGCTATTCGTGCTGAAATTCCTGCTGCCATGCTGTTGTATTGGTTATGCTTGCCTTTTACAGACAAGTCATGAATAGACATTTTCAATTCCTCCCCATCATAGTTAACATGCAATTGTTCATCTTTAATAAAGCCTTCTTCGTTCGTAATGTTTAGTTCATTCATCGTGAAATAAATTGTGTGTGCGTGAATAGAATGGGATTGCATGTAAGTTTTAATTACCGGGTCATCGTTATTAACAATGAAGTAATCGGATGGTCCCTGGTTTTCTGCAATTCTGAATTTTGACCTGATGTAGTTCTCTATCTTATAATCATACCTGTCCAGGTGATCGGGTGTTATATTCAGCAATACGGCAATATCCGGCCTGAACTCGTGTATATCGTCTAACTGAAAACTGCTTACTTCCATAACATACCATTTGCTTGGTTGTTCTGCAATCCGTTTTGCAAAACTGTACCCGATGTTTCCCACCATAGCCACATCATAATCGGCCTGCTGAAGAATATGATAGGTTAGTTTGGTTGTTGTACTCTTTCCGTTGCTGCCGGTTATGGCAATAATTTTACTGTCTCCTTTGTATTGAAAACCAAATTCGATTTCGCTGCATACCTTAATACCTGCGCCCCGTACTTTTTTCATCACTTCCACTTTTTCGCTGATTCCGGGGCTTTTTACGATACAGGTAGCAGTCAATATGCGCTCGAT
>CAIYVS010000822.1 GCA_903929655.1 uncultured Bacteroidota bacterium
TCTTTGTCTAAAAGATGCACAAACTCATGTATGCCCACATTTCCTTTATGGGGTAAGCCATCGAAGGCTGCGATAAGGTCGGGTTTGGATAATATGACTGTACCATTAAGTGAACGGTTGCCTACCATGCCTGAAATAAACTCTTTGTGGCCTTCATATCTTTTGGTTTGAAATTGTTCGTCAAAGCTATTAGGGTATATCAGGATAGTCTGCACATTGGGATAATTGTAGTCCGGGAAGGCAGAGGTAGGGATGATGGCACTGCTGGCTACCATTAAGCGTATGGTATCATCTATGTCTGTATCAACACCTTCCATATTTTTGGAGGCGATAAAACGTTGTACACGTTTTTCAAATAAATGCTTGTCTTGTGCATTCAATTGTGCATAAAGAATGACATCTTTTTCAAGTATTATTCGCCAGGGCGCAGGAAATGCCTGGTTCAGCGTAGCTTCCAGTTGCTTTTTTTTCTTCCTTGATGAGCGAAGCAACAGGGCTATCCCTAATGCGACCAGGATGAATATTAGTAATGATACCGGATTGTTCATTTTGGAAAGGTAAAACTAATTGAGAGTATTAATTAACATAATTCGCGCAACTTTAAACAGCACTTGTCATTAACATTTACTAATTTTAAAGATAAATATGGCTGAAGAAATATTACATATTATTCCTGCCGATATTATCAAATTTATACTGGTAACACTTTTTTCCTTTCTCATCGGCCTGGAACAAAGAAGGTATCATATTAAGCTCGAATTCGAGAGCTTGTTTGGAACAGACCGGACTTTTACATTGATCGGGATTTTAGGATTTATTCTTTATATTATTGGACCTCAAACGCTTATCCCTTTTCTTGGAGGCGGGGCTGCCATTGCTGTATTACTGGCTGTATATTATTTCCAGAAAATTCAGGTGCAAAAAATGTTTGGGCTCACGTCTCTTATTATTGCCCTTATCACTTATTGCCTGGCACCCCTGGTTTATACCCAGCCCCACTGGCTGGTGCTTCTGATCTTTATTTCTGTGCTTGTGTTAACTGAAATAAAAGAAACGCTTTTTGAGTTCTCGAAAAAGTTTGACAATAATGAATTTATTACGCTGGCAAAATTCCTTGTGCTTGCAGGAGTTATTCTGCCCTTGCTGCCTGACAGAGCGATTTCTGAGGCGGTCAATATTTCTCCCTATAAGTTTGCACTTGCTATTGTTGCAGTATCGGGCATTTCTTATTTCAGTTATCTTCTTAAAAAATTTGTTTTCCCGGAATCGGGCATTATCCTTACCGGCATTTTAGGGGGCATGTATAGCAGTACAGCTACAACGTTTATCCTTGCAAGAAAAAGTAAGGAGTTGACAGGAGGCAATAAAGCTACTGCGGCCATTATTCTTGCTACTACCATGATGTATGTAAGGTTATTTATGCTGGCTTTATTTTTTAATCAGACTATTGCCATGCTGCTTTTGCCTTCATTCGCAGTATTTATTGTTGTTTCTGTTTTATTGGCTTTGTATTTTTTAAAGTTTCGGGGAGCTGTAAATACTACAGAGGAGGACAAGCCAGTTGCTCAGCAGCGCAGTAATCCTTTGGAGTTAAAAACTGCGATCGTTTTTGGTGCATTATTCATATTTTTTGCTTTCGTCACGGGATTTGTGAGTAAGCATTATGGAAACGGCGGGATAAGCGTCTTATCACTCGTTGTGGGTGTAACAGATATTGACCCCTTTATTATGAATCTTTTTCAAAACAAAGGGACTCTTGAGAATTCGATGATCGTGATGGCGGTGCTGAATGCTATTTCGAGTAACAATTTATTGAAGATGATCTATGGTGTCAGTCTTTGTGATAAAGCTATACGCTGGCAGCTCATTATTGGTTTCAGTATATTAATAGTGTTGGGCTTGCTGATTTCTTTCGTTGTTCATTTATAAATGAATTCGGGAGCTTGTTTGAGGGCCTATAAAAGAAAAAACTCTTTAGATCCGTATGGAAAAAGCTGAAGTTTTAGTTTGAAAATGGATAAGATCCCGGAACATAATAACAAGCTGATAAATTACGGAAAGATCATTTCCGTAAGGGGAAGTGTGGTGGACATATGGTTTGATCATAACTTGCCTGCAATCTATACTTTACTGCACACAGGCCTTAATAAAGAAATAGCCATTGAGGTGCTATCACAGTTAGATGTAAATCGTGTAAGGGGCATTGCACTAACACCAACGCAGGGGGCTGCACGAGGCATGGTGGTAGAAACGTCAGGAAAACAGCTGCAGGTTCCCGTGGGGAAGAGCATTAAAGGCAGAATGTTCGATGTTTTCGGGAACACCATTGACCATCTGGAGCCATTATCCGGAATGGAGCAGCGCAACATACATCAGTTACCTCCACCACTATCCAAACAATCCACAAAATCAGAGGTCTTCTTAACCGGTATTAAAGCAATAGATGTACTGGTACCACTGGAACGGGGAGGGAAGGCCGGTTTGTTTGGTGGCGCCGGAGTAGGCAAAACCGTTTTACTTACAGAAATGATCCACAATATGGTGGGCCATAACAAGGGGATCAGCATGTTTTGCGGCATTGGGGAACGGTGTCGTGAAGGAGAGGAACTTTATCATGATATGAAAGAAGCCGGAGTGCTGGAGCATATGGTGATGATATTAGGCCAAATGAATGAACCCCCGGGAGCACGTTTTCGTGTGGGACACGCTGCCCTGACCATGGCGGAATATTTTAGGGACGATGAGCAGCGCGATGTATTGCTTCTTATTGATAATATATTTCGATTCATCCAGGCAGGCATGGAAGTATCCGGCCTGATGGGAGAGATGCCGTCCAGGTTGGGTTACCAGCCCACATTGGGTACGGAACTTTCAAAACTGGAAGAGCGGATCGCAAATACGAGTGCAGGAGCCATCACATCTATCCAGGCTGTGTATGTGCCTGCCGATGACCTGACGGATCCCGCAGCAGTCCACGCTTTTTCACATCTGTCGGCTTCCATTGTTCTTTCGCGGAAAAAAGCCAGCGAAGGCCTTTATCCTGCAATAGACCTTTTGCAATCCAATTCGAAAATGGCAACACCAGGTATTATTGGGGAAAGGCATTATCTCCTGGTTCAGCAAATAAAACGTACCCTCTCGCAATATGAAGAACTTAAAGATATTATTGCGATGCTTGGTTTGGAACAATTATCTACCAATGACCGCGATATAGTTAACCAGGCAAGGCGCCTGGAACGTTTTTTAACGCAACCTTTTTTCACTACGGAACAATTCAGTGGTATGAAGGGAAAAGATGTTGGTTTGGAAGATGCGCTGAGTGGTTGTGAACGGATCCTTTCGGGTGAATTTAAGGATTTGCCGGAAAGTGCTTTCTATATGATCGGTTCAATAGATGAAGCAAAGAAAAAAACAGACACGAAAGATGAGAAGGAAAGTAAAGCAGGGGCAAAAAAAGTAAACGAACTAGTAAAAACGCCTAGCTAAAAATATTAGTAAATGGAAACAGGTTTGATGCATCTGAAAATTCTTTTACCGTTCCGGGTCTTTGCTGAGATAGGGAATGTGAAACGAATTGTTTTAGAAACAAGCGAGGGCTCTTTTGGCCTGTTGCCGCAAAGGCTGGATTGTATTGCAGCACTTGTTCCCGGAATTTTTACTTACGAAACGGAAACTGATGGGGTACATTATCTGGCGGTTGATGAAGGTGTGCTTGTTAAAGCTGGTAAACAGGTATTGGCATCGGTGCGTAATGCTATTGGAGGCGCAGACCTAGGTAAACTGCGCGAATCGGTTGAAAAAGAGTTTGTGAGCCTGGATGAGAATGAAAGAAACATTCGCTCTGTAATGGCAAAAATGGAAAGTGGCTTAATTTACAGTTTGGAAAAATTTCGTAAACAATAAAAATGGAAGGGGATATCCAAAACGATGAAAATTCTTTCGGTAAGGAGGTAGGCGAAAAGGAAAAGCGCAAACTTCAGGCCCAAAAGCAAAAGGATAGTGCCTGGCTGGGCTTAGGTATGTTCGGGATGATAGGCTGGTCTGTGGTAGTTCCAACATTATTGGGGGCGGCCTTAGGAATGAAATTAGATAAGGAATATCATCAATCGTTTTCATGGACCCTGACATTCCTGATAACAGGTCTGTTTATTGGTTGTGTGATAGCCTGGCACTGGGTGAGTAAAGAGCATCAAAAAATGAATAAAGAAGAAACAGATGAATGATAATTTTGCTTTGATCTTGGCGTTTATAGCTGGTATAGTATTGGGCATACTGTTCTTTTACGGTTTATGGATCACTGTCAGGAAAGCTGTAACGTCAAAAATGCCAGCATTGTGGCTGTCGGGGAGCTTCTTTATCCGAACGGGCATCACATTGGCGGGGTTTTATTTTGTGGCTCACGGCAAGTGGCAAAGGCTTCTTATTTGCATGCTTGGTTTTATTGCAGCGCGATATATGGTGAAGCGATATACCAAACCGAAAGAAGAAAATCAATTGAATCTAAAAAAGGAGGCGGATCATGGAGCTTAGTCCTGATGAAACGGTTTTTTGGTCGCATGGTTTTATCCAAATCAACCTAACTATTGTTACTACATGGGTACTAATGCTGGCGATGGTGCTAAGTTCCTGGCTGATAACAAGAAAACTAAAAGCAGACATTAAAATCACCCGGTGGCAGTGCATACTTGAAATGATCGTTACGGGTATGAATAGCCAGATAAAAGGTATAGGCCTGAACAAACCTGAGAAGTTTATTGGCTATATAGGCACTTTATTTTTGTTCATCGCCATATCAAATCTGTGTATTATTTTCCCAGGTTATGAAGCGCCCACAGGGTCTTTATCAACTACCGTAGCACTTGCTATGAGTGTGTTTTTAGCGGTGCCTTTTTTTGGTATTGTCGAAACCGGGATATTGGGCTACCTGAAAACATATATACAGCCCACTTTTATCATGCTGCCATTTAATATTATCAGCGAACTGACACGCACGCTGGCACTGGCGGTCCGATTGTTTGGTAATATAATGAGTGGTGGGATGATCATCAGTATATTATTAAGCATTGCACCATTGATATTCCCGGTATTAATGACCATTTTGGGTTTAATAACGGGCATTGTGCAGGCATATATTTTTGGCATCCTGGCAACAGTATATATTGCTGCGGCCACTAATGAACACAAAGCAATAAAACTCGTTAAGAACAATAAATAAGAAAGATATGGATAATTCAGCTTTAGTTGCAGTAGTTTCAATTGTCACTGCCGGCATAACAACTGGGATCGGGGTGATGATACCTGCCCTGGGACAGGGAAAGGCAATCTCATCAGCATTAAATTCTATAGCGCAGCAGCCGGATGCGGGGGCAAAGATTACGCAAACTTTGTTTGTGGGCCTGGCTATGCTGGAATCGCTGGCTATTTACTGTTTCGTGATCTCCATGATCCTGATCTTTGCCAATCCTTTCTGGAGCCATTTTTTATCAGCAAAATAAAACACTAAGATGAAAATCAATTGGTTTACGGTAATTGCCCAGGTGATCAATTTCCTGATACTGGTGTGGTTGATGAAGCGATATCTTTATAAACCAATTCTTAATGCTATTGATGAACGTGAGAAAAAAATAGCTGCAGAGCTTGCAAATGCTGAGACGCAAAAAGCCGAAGCAGCAAAGGAACAGGCTGAGCTGAAGCAAAAGAATGAGCAGTTCGAACAGGCAAAAAAAGGACTAATGGACAAGGCAGTGAATGACACGAATGAAGAACGTAAAAAACTTATGGAGGAAGCAAGAAATGACGCCGATGCCTTACGTTCGAAACAAGAAGATTCATTGAAAGCGATGCAGGAAAACCTGAACCAGGAGATCGTGAAAAAAACACAGGATGAAGTTTTCTCCATTTCGCGTAAAGTGCTTGCCGAACTTGCTTCAGTTAGCCTGGAACAAGAATCGACCAACTTGTTCATCAAGCGTTTAAATGAATTAAAAGACGACGAGAAGAAAAAATTTATAGACGCGTTCAAGGCAGACCCCAATCCTGTGCTGGTACAAAGTGCTTTCGTTCTGCCGGCACAACAACAAACTGATATTCAAAAATCGGTTAAGGATATATTGGGTGGCGAAACTCAATTCAAATTCAGTGTTAGTCCCGGGATCATCAGCGGGATAGAACTTTCTGCAAACGGGTTCAAAGTAGCCTGGAGTATCTCGGAATATCTGAATTCACTGGAACGCAGTATCAATGAAACCATAAAAGAAAAGGCGAAGCCTGAAGCTGAAAAGAAAACTGATGCGGGTAAAAAGGCAGAAACGGAAACGGAAGTAGGACTAGCGGCGAAAGAAGTGCCAGTAAAGACTGAAGAACCAGTAGCAAAGGCTGTCCCCGAAAAAGAAACAGAAGCGAAGGCAGAGCCACAAAAAAAATAATATGCCATCAGTTGATCTAAATATGAGTATCAGTAGCCACTTCGAGCAATTGAAGGAAGGAAGAGAAAAATATGTTCTTCCTTTTATTCCACGAGAGGTTGGCACTGTAATGAGTGTATCTGAAGGAATAGTTAGGGTTTTCGGTCTTCCTGGTGCGGGGTTTGAAGAGTTGCTGAAGTTTCGGGGAGATCTGCTGGGCATAGCTTACAATATTGATGAAGACGAAATAGGTGTCATTCTTCTGGGCGAGGATTCATTGCTACATGTTGGGGACGAGGTAGAACGAACAGGAAGAGTAATGGATATTCCTGTTGGGGATGCATTGATTGGCAGGGTGATCGATCCATTAGGTGCACCCATTGATGGCAAGGGCGCTATTGGTGTCAGTGAGCGCTTACCTATTGAACGTCCGGCACCTGCCATCATGGACCGAAACCCCGTCAGCGTTCCTTTACAAACCGGTATAAAAGTTATTGATGCGCTTATCCCTATTGGCCGCGGACAACGCGAACTGATACTTGGAGACCGACAGACTGGTAAAACAGCGATTGCGATAGATGCTATCATCAACCAGCGGGATAAAAATGTAGTTTGCATTTATTGTGCCATAGGGCAGCGTGCTGCATCGGTTGCAAAGGTGATAGCAAGCCTTGCCTCAAATGGTGCTATGGACTATACTATAGTTTTAGCTACTGAGGGCAATAATGCTCCGGGTCTGAAATTCATAGCACCATATGCTGCGACAAGCGTTGCAGAATATTTTATGCAAAAAGGCCGGGACGTATTAATTGTATATGATGATCTCACGCATCATGCCAGGGCTTACCGCGAACTATCCCTTTTGCTTAGAAGACCGCCGGGTCGCGAAGCATTTCCCGGAGATATTTTCTATATACATTCCAGATTGCTGGAGAGAGCAACACACCTGAGTGATGAACTCGGAGGGGGCTCGCTAACTGCATTGCCAATAATAGAGACGGAGGCTCAGAATATTTCTGCATACATACCGACTAATCTCATTTCGATCACCGACGGGCAGATATACTTGTCGCCAAAACTATTTGAAATGGGCATCTTACCTGCTGTTAACGTGGGTAAATCTGTTTCACGTGTTGGCGGTAAGGCACAATTACCTGCTTACAATTCCATAACGGGCAACCTGAAACTCGCTTATTCGCAATTTGAAGAATTGGAGAACTATGCCCGTTTTGGCACCCGCCTGGATGAGAGTACGAAAAAGATCATTGAGCATGGGAAGCGGATACGTACCTGGCTGAAACAACAGGAGCTTCAGCCAATAGCAGTTCCACAACAAATTGTTGTTTTGCTTGCTCTTACCAGCGGTTTTTTTGATACCGTACCCTTAAATAAAATGCAGGAAGCGGAAGCAGCCCTGCTTAAAAGTACTGCGGAGATACCTGCTGATATTATAAAGAGTTTATTTACCGGGAAGGAGTTGAGCCAGGCTAATAAAGATGCTATACTTACTCTTGGCCGCAATACACTTGATGCTTTCCAGGAAAAGCCAATAACGGATAAAGAGAAGCAAAATAAGCCAGTTGCCAAACCCAAGCCAGATGAAAACAAAACAGGTCAAGTTGTACCGGATAAAAACAAATAGTAATGGACAATTTAGATAGCCTGCGCAGAAAAATAGAAGGGGCTAAAGATATCAAATCTGTAGTTCGTACTATGAAGGCGGTGGCTGCGTCCAATATAGGGCAGTTTGAGATGGCTGTTGATTCTCTTGGAGACTATTACCATACTATTGCTTTGGGCCTTATTGCCTATTTCAGGGCAGAGAAGATTGAAGTGCCAAAGGACAAACCGAAACAGAAAAGCGAGAAAATGATATTTGCCATTGTTTTCGGTTCGGACCAGGGATTGGTAGGATCATTCAATGATTCGCTGGCAGAATTTGTATCTGGATTTCTTAGTGTACAACCCGGCACGAAAGAGATATGGGCTGTGGGAGAACGAGTGCAATTGTTACTGTCGGATATGGGTTTTAATACAACAAAAAAGTTCGCCGTTCCCGGCTCGATAAAAGCGATCAGTCCGCTTGTGGGGGAGATATTAATCAAAAGCATGGAAAACCATGAAAAAGAGCATCTGAATGAGTTCTATATTTTTCATAATCAGCCCAGGGAGGGGTCAGGTTATTTAGCGGTGAGGCAAAGAATGTTGCCATTGGACGATAAGTGGAAACAGGAGTTCATTGGTGTTTCCTGGCCTGCTAAACAGTTGCCGCAGGTGGCAGGTGGGGTCAAGCCCACATTGTCTGCA
>CAIYVS010000823.1 GCA_903929655.1 uncultured Bacteroidota bacterium
GTCTTTGGCGGGCATTGATATTGAGGCTGGGGGCATTTTATTCTGTTTACAAAAATCATCGAGAAAATATTTTGCAAGGACGAGAATGTCATTTCCCCTTTCGCGCAGCGGAGGCAATTCAATTGGCATACCTATTACCCGATAATACAAGTCTTCTCTAAAAGTTCCTCTTTTTACTTCGTCTGCAAGGTTTTTATGTGTAGCAATTATGATCCTGACATCGAGCTGGACTTTTTCGTTTCCGCCAACCCGGATCAATTCGCGTTCCTGAATTACCCGGAGTAGTTTGCTTTGTAAACTGAGATCCAATTCTGCAATTTCATCCAGGAAAAGTGTGCCTTTATTGGCTTCCTCAAATTTCCCAATCTTGCGTGCAGCGGCGCCGGTAAATGCACCTTTTTCATGGCCAAACAATTCACTTTCAATAAGTTCCCGCGGAATTGCTGCCATGTTTACAGCTACAAGCGGTTTCTTTTTTCTTTCGGAATTATAATGTATTGCTTTTGCTACGACTTCCTTTCCGGTACCTGTTTCACCGGTAATAGATACATTGATATTGGTTCGGCAGGCCTTTTCTATGAGGACAAATATTTTTTGTATTGCGGGACTATTGCCTTTTATGAGATTACTGAAATCATATTTATGACCCAGTTCTTCCCTGAGATATTCTACTTCCTGAACCAATGACTGGTGCTCCCTGATGCGAATGATCGCATTCCATAAAAGGTCTTTTGTGTTGTCGTCTTTTACAAAGTAATCTGAAGCGCCTGCTTTTAATAATTCAATTGCAGTAGTTATATCCTCCTGCGCACTAATAATGATAACGGGTATATTAGCATTAACCTGTTTAATTTTTTTCAATACTTCTTTTCCATTACCATCGGGTAAAGAGTAATCTAAGGTAATAAGGTCTGGTTTTTTTGAAAGGCTTGCAAGACAATCTTTAGCATTGGTGAACCTAAACAATTCATAATCAGGGTTCATTGCCAAATAGTACTCCAAAATCTCTCCATACCAAGGTTCATCATCTACAATAAAAATTCTAAACTTCTGCATAGATTGGAATTTTCCATTTTTTATTCAGTATCTCAAAGCTACAATACAAATTCAAATAAGATCAATCACCAGGACTTATTTCCAAAAATCGGAAAAATATTCCAAAAATGAAACTTTATTGGTTTACTTATTTTATCTAATAAGATGACAATCAATCGTTTAAATAAATGGCACAATAATGGATGTCTTTTTGCAAAGCAATAGAAAGAATTATGAAAGCCGGAAAAGATTTAAGAGTGTTTATTGTAGACGATGACCCAATTTGCCGGGAAATATATAAGCAATATTTATTAAATATGGGGCTCACAGATATACAGCTTTTCGACAGAGGAAAAGATTGTATGAAGGAACTCAGTAATGCTCCTGATCTTATCTTAATAGATTACAGTATGGCTTCACCTGAATGCCTGGAAAACATAGTAAAAATAAAACGCACACATCCAGATATTTACCTTGTATTTATATCAGAACCGGGGAATATAGAAGTTGCTATGAGTGCTTTAAAGTATGGGGCGTTTGATTATATAGTAAAAGGTAATAAAGAAGATGAAATGATGCATTCTGTAATATGGCGAATGTTACATATAATGGATGTCATTTCCAGTCAAGTTGCTTGTTAGAATGACTTTGTTGCATGGCTAAAATAGAGAAAGGAGTAAGTATTAGTTAAATTTGTTTTGCGAAATAAATTTACTAACCCACCCACTCCTTTATGAATAAAGATATACCAAGGCCA
>CAIYVS010000824.1 GCA_903929655.1 uncultured Bacteroidota bacterium
GGTTTGTAAAGAGCTTTTGCCTGAAGGTTTAAAGAAACTGTCATCTATGCCCAGACCGTGCAATAATTTATTTACCGGGCCATGTTTTACAAGGTAATATTCATCTTCGGCCCGGCTTTCCTGGTTGTGAATGGAAATGATGGCATCTTTTTTATGCGCATCTATCATCCGGAAGAGAGAGTGCGAGACAGAGTAGGGAGCATGTGGCACAATAGATTGTTCTGTTTTCTTTTCCCCCGCTTGCTGTTCCACAAACTCATTATATACATGTACCGAGCGGCTGAAAAGTTTTTGCACATTGGTTTCTGAAAAGCCAATAGCCTCGACAAAGGTGTGAAAATGCATGAGGTCGAGGTAGCGAAGATCTAAAGACTCTGTTGTGTTTGCTATATCGCCTACCGCTACAATGCCATTTTTCAGCATTTCGTGAAAAGCATTGTGACGGGCATCTTTCTTAAATTCTTCTGTAAAATTGTTTCTGTGGCGGGGTATAGTTTGCAGAAAGGGGATAAGCCCGGTAAGTTCCGGGATGGCATCTTTTATGTGAGAAAGCTCCAGGTGGCAATGCGCATTTACAAAGCCCGGCAGCAGAATGCCCTCATAAAAAAGAGCTTCATCCCGCAGCGTAGCATCGTATATGGCTTTAATGTGGCCTGTTTCTGATACATCTATAACACTGCCTTCGGGAAGCCATTTGTGCCCATTGTGAATTTGTTTTGCAGTGATCAGCATGCCGTAATCAGTAATTGGGAATTAGTAATTAATTTTTGGGCCAGCTACTAAGTTTTAAAATGTTTTAGCATTACAATTTCCTTTTCTTCCAGGAGACGCCATTTGCCACGTGGCAGGTTTTTCTTTGTCAGCCCCGCATACATCATGCGATCCAGTTTTTCGACCTGGTATCCCAATGCTTCGAATATGCGACGAACAATACGGTTGCGGCCGCTGTGTATCTCCAGTCCCAATTCGTTCTTATTTTCCAACTGTGCCAGTTCGTCAACATGGGCTATGCCATCCTCCAATTCGACTCCTGCAACCACTTTATCAAAATCTGATTTTGTAATGGGCTTGTCTAATGTAACCTGGTACACTTTTTTTATTTCGTAAGCGGGGTGCGATAATTTCTGTGCAAGGTCGCCATCGTTTGTAAGGAGTAAAAGACCGCTGGTGTTTCTATCCAGCCGCCCTACAGGGTATAATCTATCCACTCCTGTGCCCTGCACCAATTCCATTACGGTGGCGCGTTCCTGCGGGTCATCTGTAGTGGTGATATAGCCTTTGGGTTTATTCAGCAAAACATAGGCCAGGTCGCGGATGGGCTTTAGTTTTTTGCCCAGAAGGCTCACCTGGTCTGTTTCCTGCACACGGTAGCCGGGATCCATTACCAGTTCGCCATTCACTTTCACTTTGCCTTGTTTCACCAATTCGCCTGCTTCGCGTCGGCTGCATTCGCCGCTATGAGAAATATATTTATTCAGGGTCATCAATTGAGTTGTGGGTAACTCAATATCCTGCTCTTCAAGGACTTTTCTTTTCCTGTGCGGCTTTTCAGGTTCGGCGGGCTTATTCAAGATGATCTCTTCCACCTCACCTTCACTGGCGATCTTTTTGAATTTATGCGGGGTTTTGAAAGCTGTTTTGGGTTTCTCTTCCACAGCGTCCTCATCCTTTTTTACAAAAGGACGTTTGGGCTTATCATCCTTATCGAAAGAACGTTTGGGCTTGTCTGAGGAATTAAAATCTTTTTTGAAACCTTCGCCTTTTTCGAAAGGGCGTTTGTCTTCGTCGCCTTCGAAAGATCGTTTACGATTAGGTTTGAAAGAAGATGAGGAAGACTTGCCATAAGGCTTTTTACCGCCTTCTCTATTCTGAAATGGCTTCCTGTCGCTATCTTCCGAGGTGCCGGCTTTAGCGCCTAAGCGGCCACTGTATGGGGCGCTTTTGCCACCTGAAGCTGCTCTGGAGCCATAAGGTTTTTTATCACGGTCGGGCCTGTCTGAGCTGCTGAAATCTTTTTTGAAGCCTTCACGTTTTTCAAATGGTTTACTGTCACCATCCTTTTTATCCCTGTCAGGGAAAGAACGTTTGGGTCTGTCTGAACTATTGAAATATTTTTTGAATCCTTCGCGTTTTTCGAAAGGCTTCTTATCGCTGTCCCTGTCAGAAAATGAACGTTTGGGCCTGTCGGGGCTGTTGAAATCTTTTTTAAATCCGTCCCTGCTGCCATAAGGGCGGGCAGGCCTGTCACCTTCTTCACGTTTTTTAAAGCCGGGTTTATCAAAAGACCTCTTGTCTTTTCCTTTCTCATCATCAAATTTCCGATAAGGACGCTCCGTTTTGTCGCCATCCTCCCTTCTTTTAAAGGGTTTAGCACCTTTGCCGAATGAGCTTGGTTTGTCACCGCTCCGGGAGGGTTTACGATTTCCGGGCTTTTTATCGAATGAATTGGATCGTCTGTCCATTATTATATTTTAGTCTCAATTGAATCTGCAAAGGTAAATCTATAATTCATAAATAGAGCAATTGCTATATGTTAATGATGCTTATATAAGAGGACGTAGGTATCCCAGAGGTCCCGGTACACTTCAGGGTTCCGTAGATTAGGGTTCCGGGCTAAGCTTTTTCTAAAAAATCCATAAGAGAAGTGCCGATGAGCGAGGTCCAGCCGAAAGCAAAATTCTCTTTGGCAAAATCCGGATGGTCGCCAAAAGTTTCTATACCACTATGGGTGAGTTTCAGGCGTGTTTTATTTCCTTCTTCAAAAAGCTCAAAAGTGACAAAAGATTCGCCGGGGTAGCCATCATAACGCCAGCTATACGTGAGCTTTTTATTAGTTATTAGCTCTGTTATTTTGCAAAGGTGCCTGTATGGGTTCGCGGGGTCTTTTCCACCGTAAAACTGAAATTCAAAACCGATTTCGGGCTTAAATTCGGCAAGGTCAAAATACCATTGTTTCATATCGTTCTTGTCTGTGATGGCTTTCCATACTTTTGATATTGGAGCGTTATATATTCGCTCAATTATAAAAGGTACTGTGTCCATTTTTTTTATTTTTTAGATGGTTTCAAACTATAAGTCGTCTGCCTTAAAGCCTATACGTTTTCTTGGCGGGTTGGGTTCATGTATCAATTGCTTTAAGGCTGAAAAAATCATTTGTATATCTTCATCATGCCCTGTTATTTTCTTCTCTATTTGTTCCAGTTTTAGTAATATATCTTTGTGTGTAAGAAGTGTTTCCCGAAGCCTTGTAAAAATCCTGATAACGCGGATGTTTACTTCAATAGCCCTCGTGCTATTTAATATACAGGATAACATAGTAACTCCCTGTTCCGTGAAACAAAAGGGGACATACCTTAAACCCATTTTATCTTCCTGGCTGCTAACATTTTCTTCCCTCCATGCTGCTAGTTCCTTTTTAGTCATTTCAAACATGAAGTCTTTCGGAAAGCGCTCTTCATTCCTTCTTACAGCTTGTTTTAATGTTCTTGTTTCTACTCCATAAAGCTCTGCAAGATCCCGGTCCATCATTACTTTTTGCCCGCGGATAAGATAAATTTTGGTAATGATTACTTCATCCGGTATGGCTATTTTTTTTGTCATGTCAGTGCTGCTAAAGTTTACAAATATATTTATTAAAAAATGGAGATCACAAATTGTGACCTCCATTTCCATACTCTGTACAGTGATTATTTTATGTCTCCCATTATTTGTTTTATGTTATTTACTCTGCCCATGTCCGATTATGCATAGTGCCTGACAATATATTTACTAAATGGAGATCACAAATTGTGCCCTCCATTTTCTTTATATAAATGGTTGGTGAAATTGGCAATAGCTCATATACAAATATATATTAAAAATATGATTGTTTTGACAAAATGACAAGGCAGAGAATTTGGAATATATTTTGATTGATAGTCTATAAAGGATGGGACTCATGAAAATAAATTACACAACAAAAAAACGTTATGATGCTAAATTGGGAGAAACTGTTCTATATAAAGACGAGCCCTGCATAGTTGTTATGAAGAAAAGCAAATATGGAGTACCGGATAGTTATTCAATTGAAAATAATAAAGGTATAAAATATCAAGGAGTATCTGCTTATGAGATTGAGCCTATTTTTAATAAGGAGTAAATTTGAATACTATATTTTACCCAACCGTTTTAATTCCCAGAAACATTTTGCTGTAATATTAATATCTGTAGCAGCATTATGAGCTTCTTGAAACCCGGTACGAAATAATTTATAATGAAGTTCTGAAAAGGTAGGCCATTTATAACCATAGTTACCTCGTATCGCACAAAAATTAGTAGTTTTTTCCATTGTGCAGATTTTTCTTTTTGAAGCAAGTGAATTGGGTAATTTTTTTCTTAAAAATTCTGCGCCTACAATTTTCTCATCAAAGCTCATATTATGCGCTACTATGTAATCAGCCTTATTAATCTGTAAAAGGAACTCATTTAAGACATCCATTAAACTTACCCCATAACTATTTGCTTTTTCAGTTGTTATGCCATGAATTCTAGAAGCTTCTGCAGGAATTGAAAAGCCTTCTGGTTTAATGATAAAATCTTTGCCCGAAATTTTATTACCAGAATTGTCATAAACTAACCATGCAATTTGCACTAATCTTGGCCAATTGTTTAAATCTGACACAGGAGCTTTCCAGTTTACTGGTAAACCAGTAGTTTCTGTATCAAAGAAGAGCATCATAAGTTTATTTAATAAAGAGATAACAATTTTTAGTATTATTGTTTAATAAAAATATGTCTTATGTCGTATATAGATAAACTAGAACCTTGTGATTATTTTGATGGTTATATTGGCTCCATAAATGTACTTGATAAAATACTTCTATGTACACCTAAAAGTGTAGGTACTGTAATGTCTTTCCATGAAAATAAAAATAAGCAATTTTCGGATGAAGTTGATTCTTTAAGGAAATAATTTGATTATATGAATATGTTAGAAGCTAATTACAAGCATTTTAGATATTATTATAGAGAGTTTTTTATTTGTGCAGTATTGCCAGAAGAATTAAAAGATGATTTGGCTAATTTAGTTAAAAAACTTACAGACTATTA